>JBDUBZ010000283.1:0-5544 GCA_040003745.1 Terriglobia bacterium | reverse complement strand
AAGGAATGGAACTGCATCGTCCGAGGAAACGGCGCCTACCGTCTGGCCGCAAGTTTTTGTATCAGCAGATCGGCCAGGCCCCCCACGTTTTGCAAATCCTGGATTTCTCCCAGCGCGAATTTTACTGAGAACTCATGCTCCACGTTCCAGAGAATATCCACGTGCGCCAGCGAATCCCAGCCCGCTATGTTCTTCGCGCTGGCTTCACGGGTCACCACGAGCGCCGGTTGATGCAATACGTCCCGCAGAATGTCCTGCAGGCGGGTCAGGATCTCGTTTTCCGTCATTCAGACACTTCCTTCATCAGTCGGCTACCTCAATAAAGCGATTGCGCACCCTGGGCTCCGCCGGTACCTCGAAATGCCAGGTTGCGCCACCGGCGCCATCGTCGGCCACCCGTTCAAAACCAAGCTGGCCGTATAGTTCCGCCACCATGGAATTTTTGGCCGTCGGCAGATACACGCCGACGATCTTCTTAACCTCACGATCGCGGCAGTGGCTCTCGAGAGCGTCCATCATGGCGTCTTCCATGCCCCGCTTCAAAACGCGGCAGCTCATGAGCCAGAGCACCACGTGAAGGTCGCTGCCTTCGGTTTTTCCAATCACGATGCTGATCAGCCCGTTATCGCCGAACTTGTCTTTCAGCCGGCCGTAGAGATGGAGATATTCGGGGTTGAGCGCTATCGCCTCAATCTCGGCCATGGTGAAGCGGCGGCTGGTGCAGTTGAACTGATTCGTCTTGTTGGTCAGTTGCGTGATCCGGTCCAGGTACACGGGACTGAAGGGCCGGATTTCGCCTTCCATGCGCAGGGAGGCGAGGAATTCCCCGTAATCTCTAAAGCCCGCTTTCACCTGTTCGCGGCTGCTGTTCTCTTCGTAGAGGCGGGTGCGCTTGAGATCCTCATCGTTAACCGAAACAACCTCGAAGCAGCCACTGCGCTCGAGGATGGCCGCGAACTGCGCGGGGTCGGCGCCGACTTCGGGAACCAGCACCTGCGGAAGGTGCTGACGCACGATGTCACGCTCCACGGGATTGTCATCCACGAACACCAGGCTGTCGAGCCCAATGTTGAGAGCCGTAGCGATCTCCGCTATGTTTTCGTGTTTGGGCGACCAGTTCGCCTTGATAACGGCAAAGTCTTCCCGCCGCAGCACGCCATCCGGATGAGCCAGGCCCTCGAGCGCCGAGGATTCGTCGTTCTTCGAGCACACCGCGAGCAGGATGCCGCGCGCCTGAAGTTCTTTCACATATTTCTGGAATGCGAGATAACTCTCTGAGATCGCGGTTTCGGAGCCGATGCGGAGATTGGCCACGCCGTCGTCCCCCACCACGCCGCCCCAGAGGGTGTTGTCCAGATCGAGCACCAGGCACTTGCGCGTACGGCCATAGAGCGCTCTGAAGATATTGGCCAAATTTGCGGCCATGGCCGTGCAGGCCCACGGCGTTGCAGCCAGTTTGTAATTAAACCAGTAGTTAGAATCGAACCATTTTTCCGACCCGAGATCGGCGGCGATCGATTGAATATCGTGAATAAATAGTTTCGAATTATCGGCTGCCTCGCGGGCAAATTCGGCATTTATTCGGTTTACGAAGGCTACGCGACCGGCATGTGAACCCGCCTCCAGATTTCCCAGCGGTCTTTGCGCGGGAAGCTCGAAATTGTTCTGGATGATGGCGCAGGCCGGAAAGCGGGCGCTCAGGCTGGCCCACACTTCGCGAAACCGAGCGAGTTCCCGGGCCACGGCGGCATCGCCTTCTTCGCGGGTCGCCCCCACCGGCGCAAACTCGCGAAGATTGCGATAAGTCGTGTGGATGCAAACTACCTGAGGCTGAAAGGCTTCGAGCGTGGGGTTGCCGAACAGGGCGTCTTCGGCAAATTGGCCGTACTCGGATTCGTAAAACTGGGGCTTGATCCCGGCGTGCAGCAGGAAGATTTCAAGCGAAGATTTCAACTCCGCCGTGGTGGAACCGCCGAGGATCGCAACGCGGCAATGCATCCGGGGTTCGCGCCCCAGAAGGATTTCCCGGAGGAGTCGGCGCTTCCGCAGAATCATCGGAATGTTGAACGCCGGTTCCAGACAAATTAAGAGTTCAGATAGGGGTCCTGGCACCTTTATATATAATTTATCATTGGCACCTGGAGGTTTTGGATTTGAGGCGCGGGCAGGCAGGAACGGCGGGTCGGGGGATATTCCCGTAATTAAGAAGATTCAGGCCATGTCGGCTAATTCTCGGACATTGCGCGTCACGAGCGTAAGACCGCGGTTGCCGCAATCAATCCATCCGCTGTGCTCATCGGCGCTTCGCAACTGTCGCTCCGTATTGAGCTTCCCGTTGTCCGAACCAGGGCAACAATAACCTTTAGGGGGAAGCCCGCGTCAGAGTTCGCTTCTACCCAACGGGCAACCGCCGGTGCAGGCGAAGGCCGTGTGAGTTCCGAAGGAAACGTTCGTGTCGAGCGGGAACCCGCTCGCCAGAAACCGACAGGGCTGTCGGGTGACGGGTCCCGGCACGCCGTAGCTCAAAGATCTTCTAAAGCGACCCTTCCGGACCGCTCTCCACCAGTTCCACAAGAAGCCTGTCCGGCCCGCGAAACCAGGATACACGCCGTCCCCCGAACGCCACCGCCGGCACAGGGTCGGCTATCGGGAAAAAGCGCCGATCGCGCAGCCATGACCCGCACGCCTCGATATCGCCGGTGGCATAACAAAAGTGATTGAGACCGCCGCCTTTCGCAAGCGCGTTTGCGAGTTTGCTGCCGGGTCCCTCGGGCGAGATCAATTCGAGGTACGCCTGATCCTCAGGGAGTTTCAGGAACTGAACATAAGCCGTCTGAATGGGGTCGTGTATCACGCCCGTCGCAGGGAGATATCCGATCTCGGCATAAAAGCCGGCGGAGGCGGGAATATCCCTCACGAGCATACCGACGTGATGCAGGCGCAGGTTCATTTTCGGAGTTGAAAGATCAGCCGGGCTGGCCGGCCGCCTTCGCCAAAACGGTCAGATGCGAGGGAAGGTGCGCCAGACCGATCGATCCCTGGGATGCCACTATGACCGATCGCTCGAGCACATTTCGCAGCTCACGAACATTCCCGGGCCACTGGTAGTGCTGAAACACCTGCATCACGGGTTCGGACACGCCGGTCACATGAGTGTCATGCTTCCTGTTGAGGTCGCTGATCAGGGCTTCGGAAATCGCCTCTATATCCTCCTTGCGATCGCGCAGGGGAGGCATGTGAACCTGAAAAACATTCAGCCGGTAGTACACGTCTTCCCGCAGGTGACCACCCTGGACGGCCTCCGATGGCACTTTGTTGGTGGCGGCGAGCACACGGACATCCACTTCGAACTCGGCCTTGCCACCCAGGCGGCGAACTTTGGAATCTTCCAGCACTCGCAGCAATTTCGCCTGCGTCAACAAAGGCATCTCGCCGATTTCGTCGAGCAGCAGGGTGCCGTGCTGTGCCAGCTCGAAGCATCCCGCGTGCCGCTCCGTAGCCCCCGTGAAAGACCCCTTTTCATGGCCGAATAACTCGCTTTCAATCAGCGTTTCAGGCAATGCCGCGCAATTGATCGCGATAAACGGGCCGTTTTTCCTGGGACTGAGCGCATGCAATGTGCGCGCCACCACTTCTTTGCCTGTGCCACTCTCGCCCGAGATCAGGATGCTCGCCTTGCTGGGAGCCGCCTGCTGCAGCAGCGTAAAAATCTCCTGCATGCGCGGAGCCGATCCGATCAGTTCGCCAAGCGTGCCTTTATATTGCAACTGCCGCTGCAGCGTCTGCTTTTCTTTCGAGAGGCGCTGATGAGATGCGGCGCGGCGAAGCAGCAACTGCAGTTCGGCCGGGCGCACCGGCTTTTCGACAAACCAGTAAGCGCCAAGATCGTGCACCACGGTGAGAGCGGTCTCAATACGGCTGAAAGCGGTGACCACGATGGCGGCGGGCGCGTTTTCCATCTCGCGCAGAGCTTTCAGAAAATCATGCCCGTCCATATGGGGCATGCTGAGGTCTGTCACAATCACATCGGCGTCGAAGGTCTCGAGCTTCGTCAGAGCGTCGCGGCCGTCGGAGGCCGTCTCGGCGTTCATGCCCCAGGCTTTAACCATTCCCGCAAGGCCGGTCCTCTGGCTGCTCTCGTCGTCGACTATCAGGATATTCAGTTTTTCCGGCAAGGCAGTCTTTCGGTATATAAGGGATCGGTATGAATCACGGAAAAATCGTTCGCCCTCATCATAACCTGCCGGGCCGGAGGTTACGGAGGGGATCCAGCGCCAATAGCCACCCGCCGCCAGTCGATTCGGTGAGAATTTTTTCATTTTGAAACACTGCAAGGCTTGAATCGCACAGCAACGGGATTGTCGGAATCTCTCCATCGGAAAATCGATGAACCATCGGCCGTTGCGGAGAGCTTCCGGGCTTTGGAGCGGAATTCGTTGAACGCGTTCCACTTTCTGTTGTCGGGCGAGGGAGTCGTTCTGTCGGAAAGCCTCGCAACCATCGGCGTGCTGGGATACAGCCCCGGAGAACTTGCGGGGAGCAGCGCTTTCGCCTTGTTCCATCCCAGCGAAGCCAGGCAGGCGAGGGATTTCTTTGCGCAAGTGACGGTAACGCCCGGTCTGCCCGTTACCGCGGAGTTGCGAATCCGGCACAAACTCGGACGCTGGGTGTCAATGGATTGTGCCGCTTCAAACCTGCTGGAGCACCCCGGGGTGCTGGCCATCGCCCTGAGCTGCCGCGACGTCACCGGCCGCGCGCTCGGGCAGGAGGCGCTGCGGACGAGCGAGTCGCAGTATAGGGCGCTGTTCGAAAACGTACCCGACGGCATCCTCATTCAGGACGCCGCGGGCACGTGCCTCAACGCCAACCCCGGGCTCTGCGGCCTGCTCGGCCGCACTCACGAAGAGCTGATCGGGATGAATGCCGCCGACATCGTAGTTACGGCAGGGGCGGACACTGGCGGCCGCGAACGGCAGCTGCTGCATAAGGATGGCTCGAGCTTCACGGCGGAAGTGATTACGGCGCCTGTAGCCGACAACAATTCGATCCTTATCATCAGGGACCTCTCCGAGCGCAAACAAGCCGAACGCAGCGGGGCCATGCGCAACGCGGTCAGCCGGGTGCTTTCAGACGCGGAGTCTCTCGCCGCAGCCACACCAGGCGTCATCCAGGCCATCTGCGAGGCGGAATTCTTCGAATTTGGTTCCATCTGGGAAGTCGATCCGGCGGCAGGCGTGCTTCACTGCCGGGAGACCTGGCACGGACCCGATTTTGACGGATCCGCGTTGGCGGCGCAGATGCGCTCGACAACTTTCGCGATCGGCGAGGGGCTCCCTGGCCGCGTGTGGGCCTCGGGCGAAATGCACGTCGTTCCGAATGTGCTGCTCGACAGCGGCTTTAGGCGAGGTTCGATGTTGACGGCAGCCGGTCTGCGCGGCGCCCTTGCCTTCCCCATTTTCGTGGGCCATGACGTAGCGGGAGTGATCGATTTCGCCGCCCGTGAGATTCGGCGGCCCGACCCGCAGCTTATCGAGATGTTTCTCG
>JBDUBZ010000282.1:0-5558 GCA_040003745.1 Terriglobia bacterium | reverse complement strand
AGGCATCCGCGAATAGCGAACGCGTCCTGTTGGGCCGAATTCGGGCGCGATCAGATTCACGCCTACGGAGCCGACTGGCGGCTGCCGCGCTCGAAAGGCTCGATGTCCGCAATTGTTGAACCAGCGAGTGGCTGAGTCTTACCAGTCGCTTAAGAGGCTGATCGTGCCGATGTCAAACAGCCCTGAGCCTGTCAAAAAGGTTCGCAACTGAGCCTTGTCGATCTGCGCGGCCGCCTGATCGCTGTACCAGTCACATGTCGATCAGTCCGACGATACGCGTTGTATCGCCCTCGAACACAAGCGGAAGCGCCAGCATGAATTGTCCAATGTGAGCGGGGCGCGTCGGCTACGTAGTCTGATTGTCCAAGCATATTCAGCGTAATCCCCGTCGCAAAATCTTGTCACTGAGATTCGCGGTATCGGGAGCGAAATACGATTCACGATGCGCTGCGACATTTCTCGTTCCCCAAGTTGCAGGAAGTGGCGATATTTGCGCCGTTAATCAAAAGCGGTCATGCTCTTGGGGTTCTACAGCGGGAACCTTCGCCATCACGCGCATGAACTTCTTGTAGCTTCCACGGAACGCTTTCTCTTTGAGGCGCTCGAATTCCACAATGCGTTCCTCAAAGGCAGATGCGAACAGGTCGTCAACCGAGATGCTTTCCGCAGCCGCCACTTCAGTGGCGCGGCGATACAACTCTTCGGGAATATTAAGATTCACGTTCATCGCTGATCTCCCATGATGGCTAAAAACTCGCCGGGGCTCATCGTCCTGATACCCAAACTCCCCGACCCCCGGAAGTCCCTCAAGTTAAATGTGACGATCGGAGATCCGGTACGAACCGCTACTTCAAGAATACGATCATCGTCGGGGTCCGGCAACATCGGTCGCCAGCGGAAGTAGATCTGCACCAGTCGTGCGCGACTGCAGAGGTACTCCGTGAAATCGTCGATATCGGCCAGGCCTAAGCCCATCCCGCCAACGTCCCGTTTGAGCACGGCTTCGTATTCGAGAGCAAGCGCCGGGGAAATGACCGGCCGCCAATGGCGACTTTCCAGGATTTGCAAGAGTCGAAAGGAGGCACCCAGACTGGACCTGAACGCCGCCACAAGCACATTCGTATCAATCACCGCGTCGATCACAACTGAATCGTCTCACCCGCGCGGAAATGTCTGAGCAGATCCGCCACCTCGCCAAAGCGGTCCCATTTTCCGTCATGCAATCGAATGCATGGGGGTCAGTAGGCCTGCATGTCGGTCACACCGATCCAGTCCTCTCCCAACTACCGCAGAATCGGCGAGCGGTGCAGAAATCCGCACCCGGAAACTTCGATGTCCTGCGCGCGATCTGCCGCGTTCCCGGGCCATTTCTCGTATACAATGCCAGCTATGATCCAACGTCTTCTTTTGTTCGCACTGGCCTCCGTCACTCTCATCTTCGCCTCAGACGCCACCGGCACCTGGCAGGGTGAACTGCCCGGTCCCGACGGCAATAGCTATCCAATGACCTTCAAACTGAAGGCCGATGGCGCCAAGCTATCCGGCACCATGGGAGGGGACCAGTTCGAGCAGCCCATCACCGAAGGCGAAATCAAAGGGGACGACATTACCTTCAACGTTCACCTTGAGTTCAATAACGGTATCGATCTGAAGTTCACGGGAAAAATAGGGGCCGATAAGATCGATCTGACCGTACAGGTTGCCGATAGCAAACCGGCCCCCTTTGTTGTCAAAAAAGCGTGATCAGCTGCGAATCTCGCTCAATCGCGACCGCTGGTCCTGAATCACCTTCTTGCCGCGATCGATCAGGTCTTCGGCGGTGCCGCGCCATTCTTCGCCCCGCGCCCGCAGATCGTCGGCCGTGTTCTTGAGATCGCCGCGAAGCTTCTGGCCTTCTTTCGGGGCGTAAAGCAGCGCCACAGCCGCGCCAATCAAAATTCCCGCAATCAGACCGGTCATCCCGAATCCCGAGGATTCTTCCCCACCGCGCGGAGCGATCCGCGCCCTTCCGAAGGGCGCTTTCAAAGCTTCGGGATTCACCTTGTTGACCGCAATGTTCGTCAAAAGAACGTCGGTCTCTTCCTCTTCCTGCAGCGTCTCACCCAGCAGCGCCGAAATCTTCGCGTATCCCAGCATCTTCGCGTGGCTTCGCGCCGACCCATACACCGCGATTTCGTAATGCTCCACCTTCTGCGCCGTGGAAATCAGAGCCGCATCGACTACGGCCGGATCCTTCAGCTTCGCTGCGATCAGGTTTTCGCCCTGTTTCACAATCTCCGAAATTGGATTCGAATTCTCGCCTTCCGGTTCGCGTCCGATCGCCTTAAAAATCTTCTCCAGCCGGTCCACGTGTCTTTCCGTCTGTTTCAGATGCGTCTCAAAGGCAGTCCGCAAGGTCTTGCATTCAGTCGCCTTCGCCATCTTGGGCAGAGCCTTTATAATCTGCTTTTCGGCATCGTAAAGTTCCGCCAGTTCGCCCAGGAAAAGGTCTTCAAGCGCTTTCATTTCCATCGTATATACCTCCCCGTTAACCCAGCAATTCGGAGACCACGCTCCGCTATTTTTTGGGTTTGGGGACCAGTGCTTCCAGATCCTGCAGACGGAGATTTTCAATGGGTCCCCGGCTGAATGGCACTCCTCCGGCGGGAATCTGATTCTGCCCATTGTCTTTATCGATGTATTCGAGCCACCTGCCAGGTAGAAAAGAGGCTCTCAGCTTCGCGCTTTCGAGAAGAGTCACCCCGCCCGAACTATAGGAAACTGCGCCGCCATTCGGGATCACGACAAACTGGACGGGAACCACAGCGCTGGCCGCGCCCGAAAGTCTCGCCTCCCCTTTGTGCAGACCTTCGGCGGCTCCGGTCGAGAACACCCGGACGGTGACGTCGCGAGCCGCCGAAGCGCCAATCACAATGTCGCTCTTCGGCGGTGAAAACTCGAGCCCCTCCGCCTTTAGTTCCAGATGGAAACTACGAATCTCCGGCGCGTTATTGCGAATCGAAATGGTGACTTCCCGCCCCGAGCGTTCATTGACCGGGATGGTCGCTGGAAAAAGTGGCAGGTAGGAATAGTTCCCGAGCCGGACCGCCGCCGCATCCGCAAACTTCATCGTAACCGGCGTCAATAACTGCGGCTGCGAATGGCTCATCTGGATTCCATCCGCCTCAATCGCCAATTCGGCATGGTCGCCCGAAATGGCGCTTTCAGGGACTTGAATCTGAAACAGATACTTGAGTTCGTTGCCTGTAGGTTGTTGCTGGAAAGGCATTTTTGGTGAAGTCCGCAACCGCGAGCGCTGCGCAATTCCGACCGATGAGTATTCCGCCGTCAGGTTATTGGTCTCACCTGTAATCAGCACCCGCGCGCTGTCGAAGAACGCCGTCGCATCCGGAGCCTCAATCGCCAGACCGATGCGAACGTGGTTTCCGGGGCCGGATCCCTTTGGAATCGCCAGCCGCACCTGTTGCGTGTGAACGTCCCACTGGAAGTCCACTGGCTTGCCACCGGCGACCAGAGGACCAGCCGGCTCGCGCGAAATCTGAAGCACAACCTCAGCCGCCGCGGGCGCCGAAAACTCCATCGCCAAAATCCCGTTTTCATACTCCATCGCGGTCAATTCGGCGGTGGCGTACACCAGCCGGTCTGTGGTCGCGAACGCGCCGATGAGCGGAAGATTGACGGGCAGCCAGAGCATATCGTGCGGCGGCACAGTCACGCCCGGCAGCAACAGCGGGCGCTTATTCGGCGGGTATAGAGACCGGACATCGCCCTTCCACGGTGTCACGGTGTTGTTCACCACTGCAACGAACGATGCCCCGTTGTCGCCCGCGTACTGCCGCTCGGAAATCTCATGCAGGGAAGCGAAGATCCCGCTCCAGTATTTTCCCAGCTGCGCATTCCGCCGTATCGCATTCGCCGCGGCATGTTCCTCACCGGCGAAATTGACTGCCCCTGCATGAAAGCCACCCGCGTCCAGCGTATCCACCACATCCGTCCAGACGATCGCCTGTTTTCCCGAAAGCAGCAAGCGCCGGCTACGCACCAGAGAATCCGGCGCCAGAGCCGAGATGCGAACCGCCGCGGGCGTCCACGGCTCCGTCAGCGGCCCCCCATGCGCACGAGTCAGCGGTTGCAGTTCCGCCGGCACCGGTCCTTCGAGATCGGCCTCCAGCTTCAGCCGGCGCAGGATCCCGATCACCTCCGCCAGTTCGGCGGGATCTTTCGCCGGTGGCAGGCTGACGTGTGTAATCCCAATATTCTTAAGCCAGACCAGATGCCGTTCCCACAGCGGACGCGGGTAGCTGTTCCAGGGAAATTCCACCGATTCCACCCATGCTGGGCAGACCCTAGCCATCATCAGCAAGAGAACGGCGGGTCTGAGGAAACGCAATTTTAGGCGCCCTGCTTTCGCAGCCGGAAATCCTCCACCAGAGGCATCTTCACCACCTTGCACATCTCAAACAGACGCGACCGCGCCCGCGGCCCGATGCGTTCGGTCAGCGTCGTACGATGGTCGGTTTTTGGTGTATAACCGGCGTCGGAGTCAATCAGATTGGTGGTCGCGATGAATGGCTTCCGGTTATTGCATCGGTAGGTAATGATCGATGTCACCGTGTCTTCCACCCAGTCCGTCACGCGATGAGCGCCCAGATCGTCGAGCAGCAGTACCTCCTTATCCATCGCGATCCGGTACGTCTCCTTATCTCCCGAGTTCGATGTTGGATCGTACCCGGAACGAATCCGGTCCAGCAGATTCTGATAATCGAAAAACAGCCCCTCGAAACCCTTGTTCAGGATGGCGCGAAAGGCTGCCACCGCCAGATGAGTTTTGCCTGTGCCGGGCTCGCCCAGCAGCAGGAGTCCGGGTTTTTGTGCATGCGGAAACTCGCGTGCATATCCCCGCACGGAAAGAAACACTTCCGTGAGCTCGCGATACCCCACCGGATTCTCGCGCGGGAGCAGGAAATTATCGAACGATGCGTTGGCGTAAAGCGGCGGGATATCGGCGCCGTCCAGCAGGCGCTCCGAGCGGCCTACCGCCGCGCACTCGCACCTTACCGCGCCCGAGACTTCGTCCCGCTCCACGATCTTCCATCCGGTTCCATTGCATTCAGGGCAGACTGGGGCGGCCATTCGATTTGGTCCTATTATCCTGCCTGCTCGATCGTCGCCAGAGTCGCCCCCGCCACCACGCTGTCGTTCAATTTCACGTTCAGGGATGTCACACGGCCCGCGCGGGGCGACTTGAGCTCGTTCTGCATCTTCATCGCTTCGAGGATCACAACGCCCTGGCCCGCCTCCACATCCTGCCCCAGTTCCACTAAGACCCGAACCACCTTGCCCGGCATGGAAGCGGTGAGAACTGCCCGGCCCTCGTGCGCGGCTGCCGGAACAGCGCCCCGCCAGCGCCGCGGGTCCTCCGCCAATATAGGAAAATAGTGGCCCTCGATCTCGATTCGGTCGCCCGAAACGCGTGCTTCGAAGGACGAGCCATCGACCAGAATCGAGTACACGCCCGGAGCGATTTCCAGAATGTCGTGCGCGTTCATCGCAACTGG
>JBDUBZ010000026.1:0-18877 GCA_040003745.1 Terriglobia bacterium | reverse complement strand
GCCACGCTGCGGGAGTGGCGCCGTGTGGGGCGACAGCAGCTTCCCACGACGGTGATCGGGCTGCTTGTTCATATCGCCGAGCACACCCAGCGGCATGTGGGGCAGGCCATCAGTGCTGCAAAGTTGGCGGCTGTGTGAACCCGGCTCAAGGGCATGGCCTTAGCCCGACTTGACGTCGTGGGGTGCGGCCTCGAGGGATCTTATCCAGATGGGGATAATTCGCCCCGGAACCGGCGCGGCAACATCCGCGAGTAGGGCGTTATCCGTCAAAGTGATGTGATGCGATTTCGCGGGAGCAACGCCTCCGACCTTTCTCCGAGTGGCCGACGATTCAATAGGTTGGCTCAGGCACTTCGAGCGGCAGGGCGTGAGGCGGCCCGCCGGGGGAAATAGGCTGAGGTTTATGCCTGTCCGTCATAGTGGTCTCCGCCGACCGTTTCCTAAAACCCCGAAACCGGGTACCCGAGCGAAAAAGGATTGAGGTAAAGACCCTCGCGACGTCGCATCCCGCAAGTGATAACAGTTCGAGACAGGGTGCCGGTTCCGGCGCGGGACCCATGGGCGGTTGAAGTGGGCGAAGAGATGTTTATTGAGAGCCAGAGCCTGCCTGACGAGTTTCGTGCTTTGCAATCTCCAGCTGCTCGGAAAGGTGGCCAGCGGCACCGGGTCGCGATCGTCGGTATGGCGGACTTCGTGGTGCTTAGTCGGCGGATCGGACCTAAATAACGCCGTGCTGAGGACGCGTGAGCCGTTCGTCTACCCGCGCTACTGCAGCGAAATCACCACGCCCGTTTGTGTCTGGGCGCCGCCGACGAGCGCCGTCAGCAGGACGTCCCCTGTGCCGAGACCTGCGGGGATGGTCAGGTTTATTTGATAGAGGCCCGCGCCGCTGAGTCCAGCGAACGATGGGGTCAAGCTCTTACTGCTAACCGATACGCTGACCGGGTTAGTTGTGGGCGCCGCGCCTGTGAAGACCTGTCCGGCGTGCACGGTGGGATTCGTAGGGCCGAGGCCGACGGCGAAGATTTCGACGATGTCGCCCGCTTTCGCTGCGACGGTGCCGTAGCCGAGGGAGGAGCCGGTCGGGCCGACGATGTCGTAGGTTCCGCCGCCGAATGTGCCGGAGCCGTTAGAACGGAGGATGATGGCGGCGACGTGTTTATCGTCAAGCAGGAGGAATGATGGCGCGACGGAGGCGAGGGTGACGGTGCTGGTCGCGGTGCCTGCCGGTGTGGTGACCACGACAGCGACGGTGCCAATGGCGGGGTCATCCGGCGCTTGCACGTTAAGCTGGAGCGGGCTGGCATAGGAGAGATAGGCAGGCTTGCCGTCGATGGTGACGCTCACGTTGCCGAGAGTTGTGGTGAACGTTCCGTTCCATGTGTAGATGCTGTCGGCGAAGTTGGTGCCGTAGATCGAAACCCATTCGCCGGTTTGGATAGTGTTGGTGGAGCCGAACGCCGGGACGATGCCGCCGGTGGTGATCGCAGGCAGCGCGGGTGGTGGGCCTGAAGGCGTGAGGAGGCGAATGGCGTTGTTGCTCGTATCAGCGATATAAACCTTTCCGGAGGAGTCGACTGCAACGTCATAGGGATCTCTAAGTTCGGCGCTTGTCGCGGGACCTCCATCACCCGAATACCCCGGATTATCGTTACCGGCCACGGTGGTGATGGTCCCTGCTGGGTTAACCTTACGAATGCGGTTGTCGGATGCAATGTACAGGTTGCCGCCACCATCTACCGCAACGGCGAGCGCGCTAAGCCTCGCACTTGTCGCAGCGCCGCCGTCGCCCGAATTCTGGTTGCCGCCGTTGCCCGCCACAGTGCTGATAATTCCGGTCGCATTGACCTTGCGAATGCGAGAGTTGCCTGAGTCTGCGATATAGAGGTTTCCGCCGCCGTCCACCGCAACTCCGAATGGGCCAGAAAGCTGAGCGCTTGTCGCAGGGCCTCCGTCACCCGAATAGCCGGGATTGCCATTACCAGCCACGGTGGTGATGATGCCTGCCGGCGTGACCTTGCGAATGCGGTTGTCGGACGCGTCCGCGATGTACAGGTTTCCCCTACCGTCCACCGCAACTCCCAGAGGGCCAATAAGCTGCGCGCTTATCGCAGGGCCGCCATCGCCCGAATGGCCTGGGGTGCCATTGCCCACGACCGTGCTGATGACGCCAGCCGGAGTGATCTTGCGAATGCGACTGCTCGCACCGTCAGCAAGATACAGGTTTCCACCGCCGTCCACCGCAACTCCCCAAGGGTCAAAAAGCTGCGCGCTTGTCGCAGGGCCGCCATCACCCGAAGAGCCATGAATGCCATTGCCTGCGACTGTGCTGGCGATACCAGCCGGGGTGACCTTGCGAATGCGACTACCATTGTGCTCCGAGAAGTACAGGTTTCCGCCGCTGTCCACTGCAAGTCCCAAAGGGCCAAAAAGCTGCGCGCTTGTCGCAGGGCCGCCATCGCCAGAAAAGCTAGCAAAGCCGTTACCGGCCACGGTGCTGATGATGCCGACGATAGTAACCTTGCGAATTCGAAAAAATTGTGATTCTGCTATGTAAAGGTTTCCGCCACCGTCTAGCGCAACGGCGGTTGGGTAAAGGTCGGCGCTTGTCGCCGGACCTCCGTCATCTGAATAAATGCTATTGCCATTACCGGCAACAGTGGTGATGATTCCGACCGGATTGACCTTGCGAATGCGGTAATTGCCCAGGTCCGCGACGTACAGATTGCCGGCTCCGTCGACGGCAACATCGTTGGGAGCAGAAAGCTGCGAGCTTGTCGAGGGCCCCCCGTCGCCGAGGTAGCCTTGGGAGCCATTGCCAGCAACTGTAGTGATTACGCCCCCTGCAGCCACCTTGCGAATCCGGTTGTTCCCCTTATCAGCGATGTAGACGTTGCCGCCGCTGTCGACTGCAACACCCCAAGGGTTATTCAGCTGCGCGCTTGCGGCTTGGTTGCCATCCCCCGAATATCCTTGTGTGCCGTTACCCGCGATGGTGGTGATAATTCCTGCCGGCGTCACCTTGCGAATACGGTTGTTGATCCACTCCGCGATGTAAAGGTTTCCGCCGCCGTCCACCGCGACGGCGCTGGGGTAAAGCCCGGCGCTTGTTGCCGGGCCTCCGTCACCCGAATAGATGCTATTACCATTACCGGCAACAGTGGTGATGATTCCTGCCGGCGTGACCTTGCGAATGCGGCCGTTGAACACGTCCGCGATGTAAAGGTTTCCGCCGCCGTCCACCGCGACGCCTTGCGGGCTGTAAAGCTGTGCATTACTTGCCGGGCCCCCGTCGCCGGAAAAACCCGCACGACAGGTCCCCGCAAAACGCGTCATAGTCCCGCTCTTATCCAGCTTGAAAACGCAAGGACCGCTGGCGAAAAAGACGTTCCCTAAGGCGTCTGCGGCCAGGCCGGAAGGGTAGATCGAAGCCGAGACACCCGGTGCGGGGGTCGGTGGCGGCGCGCCGCCAGCGTAGGTCGAAATTGTGTATTGCTGGGCAAAGGATGAGATGGCGAATGCCAGCAACGGAACAGCGGTGAGCGCTCTGGGAATTTCGCGCATATTTTCTCTTTTCATCCGATCCGTACCCCAGTTCCTCTTTGGACCTGTATCGATCCAAATTCGCTTTTCGAGATAGGATATCACGCGACGAAGATGGGCACCAAGCTCTCTTACGTGACCGTTTTCATGAATAGTGGCTCGACGCATCATCTACTTCGTTGATCGACCGTGCGTTACAAGTTGGTGGCTTGATCGGTCAGCCACCGGGTGGCAGGTCGTTTAAACGACAACGTCCCCTCCTTCCGCTCATATCCCGGACATGGTGGGTGGTCGGCGGGCAATGGAACGCTGGGAACCCGTCGGCGGAAAACACTGGAAGCGTGTCGATGCTTTCCCGCTGAAAGGATTCTCGGAACTCGCATCTGTTGAATCATGGCAGCCGGAAATCTAGGTTGCCTCGTTGCGCGGCGAGCCGGAGTAAGGGGGTAACGCTCCTGACGTATCACGCGCAACTCGGAGAAAGCGGGTTCCGGCATTCCATCCAAAAGCATGGGCGATTGACCGCTGAAACGCCGACCACGGCATTCAAGTTGACGTATAGTCGGCATGTCGTAGATCTGCTCTCCCTTGTTTGCTCCCTCTATCCCGCGCGACTCGGAAAATGCTCTTCCAGAGTGCAGCCCGATCAGGGACCTCCATGCCGATAGCGACTACACGACCAAAGTGGATCGGTGAACTTGATCGCGTCTATCGCTATTCTGAAGCGGATACCGCCGCAACCGTTTCCTTCGGCCGAGGCTCAAAATTGGCCGCTGAACATTAGGCTCCGGTGGTCTTGCCTGTGATTTGCCGAAGCTTCGCCACAACCTGGTGCCATTGCCCAAGCTTTCCGAGGGCGTTGATCATAGAGAGGCCTATTTCGGTCAATCCGGCATTCTCTTCCTCAGAAAAACCGGGTGCCGCGACGGATTTCTTGAGCAACAGAGTATAAAACGCGACGAAGAAATCTATCATCTCAACGGTCACCGTCACGCAGCGCTCGGAAATGGTTCTCAGCGCATTGATATTAGCTGGTATCTCCTTCGACTTGTTGCGGAAGAACAGCGCGTCGTCCGCGGCATCGCGAAAAAGATACCCGTGCATGACGGTATGCCGCTCTTCCCCGAGGTCTTTGATCGTGCTGATATTGTGTTCGATTCTGGTGGCGTCAATCACATGCAGCGTTCCCGCCGCGATGACAAGGGATTTATATAAATCCAGCTTGTCACTCAGCCCTCTGGTAAGGACCGTCTTGACCGAGTAGAAGCCCCGAAGTTCCGGGCGGGTCAACAAAATTTCGCAGTGATGAGCGATATGCTCTTCGAGCAGCGCAACACGCATCGTGATGAGGCCAATCTCCTCCAGTTCCTCACCGGTACCGAACTCAGAGCGCGCATTGACTCTCGCGTTGATCGCTTTCGTCAGAGCTGTAAGGCTACGAATTCTACGTTCCTGCTCATCGCGCAAATTTTCCACGTGCGGGTATTCTACTAATGCACCTCCTTCCTCCTCTCCGACTCCACCCGAGGCCGCCCCTGGTCTGCCCATTGGTGTCGCCGCAGTGCCCGAGCGGCGGCGCGATCAGACTCCGAAGCTCCCCCGATCTTCCTGGGCCAGTATCTACGCCTGCCGTAGCGCGCCCATTACGCAGGCGGAGGCAGGGGTGGGTAATGCCACCACCGAAGGAACGATAGCCTAAAACCGATCCTTGGAGAACCGCTGCCAGTCGGTCTGCGAGTGGCGATTCTCATCCATCCAAGGGAAATCGGCAATGTGGGAATATGCCTGAGCGTCAACCCTGAGAAGCGTCAGCGTGTTCATGCTGGCAAAGTAATTGAAATTCATCGGTGGTGCCGCTACACGCACCAGCGTACCCGTCAGCAGAATATGCCGGCTGACTGGATAGATGATCAGCTCCGCATTCGCGAAGCCGATCATCTGACCGCGCTCGCCCTCCATCACGACCGGGTTATCGGAGGCGATCAAACGCCCCTGCTGCGTAATCGAGGTTCCCCAATGCCGACGCCGCAGAGTCTCGACGAGGCTCTCGATGCCGGAGAAGGCTCGCTGCAAATACCAATCAGTTTCTGCGGTAATACTGCATTCTCCTGATTCAAAGAACCGTTTCATACTCTCGTAGTCGGCGCCAGGCGCATCGGGGTCCATTCCGGCCTCAATTAGGCCGGCACGCCATGTCTCTGGTGTTCTCAATTCCTCCGTCATCCGCTCACGGGTGAATCGTTCCAGCACACCGAGCACAAAAGGCCGGAACCGCGGCACACGCACCCACTGATAAGCAATGAAGTGCAGCAAAAAGTCCATCTCGTCGGCATTCGGTGGCCTGCGTTCCGTATCCAGTGCTCTCAGGACGGGCGCAACCATCCCTTCCAGCTGGGAGAAAAAACGTTCGACGGCGACGGGGTCTGGAGCCGGATCGGCCAGCCGGTAGAAATCTCTGATGTGACCGGCGTTAGCCGGAGTCGTTGGCCATTGCCGCTGTCGCGAAAAATCGGTGACCCAAAGCCTGCCATCATTCTCGCCGGTCTCCGTAAACCCGGCCAGCCAACATTGCGGCACATAGTGATGCCTTCGCGGCTCGGCTTCTTGCCTGATCGGCGGCCCCATTGAGCCATTATCGAATCTTGTAAGAATGAGTTATTGGTTGCTTCCTCTTTCCGACCTCGATCCCGACTGCTGCGGCTACCTGTGTCAGGTGGTGGAGAATGACCCAGTCTATTTCGTCTGCAACGAATGCAGCGCAGTAGTGCGAAGAATGACGCCGCGCGCCTGACGTTTGAACAGGAGATAGCCGAGGAAAACTGCCCCACTGCGGCAAGCTCAATCGCATCGAGAGGTTTTCGGAAGTCTTCGCCTTCCGCTGCCGGTTTTGCGGGCAGGGCGTTGGGGTCACCCGTGCTTGAGCCCGCGTTCTCTACTCGTGAAATCATTCTACTGTGCCCGAGAACACCGTCGGCCAAGCCGAGGCCATCTTTGAAGGCTGCTGCGCACACAGGCCCTCGAATGGCAATATCAAGCCCTGCCCGGTAAAAAGAAGCCTGACTATGTCATCGAACACAGATCTGGTAAATGTATTTTCGGATTGAAGGAGATCGAGGGTCCGCCATATTTCCAAAGAAAGGGTTCGATCCCGAAAAGCCTGTCCGAAAGAAAATCCCGCGCACGGACGCAGTTTAAGGAATACAAGAACCACTGCTGCAATTTGACAATCTTTTCCTCCACGATGCTCGGCCCGACCGACCCCGGAATGATTGCGGCGACCGCTTTCGGGCCCGGATACCATCAACCCGGCAGAGATTACAACAAACTGGACCCCCAAGCCCGCGTATTACCGCTTTTTCAACAGGTCCGAATTGCGGGAGGATCTGCATTTTCTCGCGGACGCGGCTTTATCTCCAGTTGCCAACCGTAGCTTCAGCGCCCTGGTTTTCCTCAGCCGATACGGGCTGAACGAACTTGACCTCGAAGTATGGAGGCGACTGTATGCGCGACAGGGGCGGGCGAGGTTATCGAGCCGACCGCTCAAGCCACGCTGCTTGAGGAGTTACTGCGATAGCGGAAGGGCACCGTGCGAAAGTATGTTCCGGCGAAGTTTGGCGGCCCAGGCTTCAGACGTTCCGCGGCGGCTCTCCGCGTCAGCCAGAAGAACCACTGTTCCATCCGTGTTATATGCAACGAAATCGATCAGATTCTGCCGGGGCATGATTACCTGATGTGCGTTATCCCAGGACGGCGCGCCAGATACGCTACTGCCAGATACGGTACTGCCATATGAATAATCACCGCAGGCGTCTGCCGCTTCGGCTTCGTTTCAGTCAGCTGGACTATCGAGTGACGACAGTTTTGTTGAAGGCGAGCCGCGGTACTGTTTATGCGTTCCCGGGCTTGGCCGCACGTTTCCCTGGTACCATACGAGCAGGCGATATCGTGGCCGAACTCGACATCCTCAGTCCCGAATTTACGCGCGAGGCCGAAGCAGCCTGGGACCGCGCGCGCAATCAGGCGCTGGCCCGAGGTGTTCCGGTATTCTATCGGAACGACCGGACGGAACTCGAGATCATGGAGCAGCCGGACGGACGCCGCTTCGAGATCCGCTTCATTCCCGGCGCTCCGCGCGGGCGGAATTTCGAGATCATCCGCGAATTAGCGCGCACCGCCGCCTGAAAGTTGCCGGTCCTGACAGTCATCGCCGGACCGAATGGATCCGGCAAAAGCACAATTACCGGCGGGCTGGATTTTCCGGGACGCGAAAACCTGCTCGACCCCGACGCGATTGCCCGCCGGCTGAGTCCGTCCAATCCGCGCCACGCCGCCATCGCCAGCGGTCGCGAAGTCGTCCGCCGGATTCAGAACTACCTCGGCAGCGGAGTGAGTTTCGCGGTCGAGACGACGCTGGCGAGCCGGCGGACTCTCGAGACCATGCGACATGCGAAGGTCAACGGATTCCGGATAGATCTTGTCTACATCTGCCTCGACACGCCGGAACGCAGCGTTCTTCGTGTGAACGAAAGAGTTCTACAGGGTGGGCATGATGTGCCTGACGAAGACGTCCGCCGCCGCTATTTACGCAGCCTGGTAAACCTACCCGAGGCCGTTCGCATTGCGGACCGCGCGGTTTTGTACGACAACTCCGGCGATGAGTATCGCAGGATGTCAGAGGTTCGTCAGGGAGTCGTGGTCTGGATCGCGGCAAAACCGGCACCATGGGTAACCGCCCTGCGGAGCGCATTGGCATCTCGCACTCGCTGACAGAATCAATTGGAGATCGGCCGCCGTCGATCAGTACCGCTGAGCCGGCTCCAGATCGGACGGACCCGACAGGCGCCGAGAACGTCAGGGTTGTGACGATGTAAGTTCCGAATCCGGAAGAGTGGCACAACAGTGGACGAATCAGGAGAAGCGAAAGATGAGATGCCGAATTTGCGGTGGCTCGCTTCGGGCGAGAGTCACCGATCTGCCGTTTAAGGTGGGGGACACCGCCATCGTCATCGTTCGTTCCCTGCCGGTTTACCAGTGCCCTCAGTGTGGTGAAACCGAACTCGACAACAAGGCAATGTCACGAGTGGATCAGATCCTCACCGGTGTTGACAGGTCCGCTGAACTCGAAGTCATCCGATACGCCGCGTGATCGGGCGAATCACTCCTCACAAGTCGTCAGCCCCATCCCTCTGGGAATCTCAAAAATAGCCAGGACCGATCTGCCTCTGTGCGGGTTGGCCAGAAGTCCGCATGCAACGTAGGTGTTCCGGGGGTGACACTACCCTTCCGGTCCAGCCCGGCGATCTGCTACGGCTCGTTAACACTCGCGGCCCGGAAAACCCTTTTGATACGGCGCCGCACTTAAGTTAATGCCCGACCGCGGGCGGGTCACGAGAATCCGGGATTTTTGTTGGCGTTTGATTTGTTCGTTTTGGCCTGATTTCAGGGATTGGCGGGATTCGGGGCCGTGTTAGACGTTTGGTGTGCTTGACGTTTATCACGACGGCTACGACTGGCCGCTGCGGCAGAGAAAAGGACGGTCTTCCGAGCACGCGGCCGATCCGGTTTCCTTTGTTCGCGAGCGGCTGGGGCTGGAACCGGACGAGCAACAGATGGCGGTGCTGCGGTCGGTTTCGAAACGCGGGATTCTGAATTGCACGCGGCAGTGGGGCAAGTCCACGATCACGGCCGCGAAGGCGGTCCACCGGGCCTGGACGCAGCCCGGCAGCCTGGTGCTGGTGGCGAGTCCGACGGACCGGCAGTCGGGCGAGTTTGTCCAGAAAGCGCGCGTGTTTGCGGGCCGTTTGTCGATTGTGGCGCGCGGGGACGGGCACAACAAGAATTCACTGAGGTTCCCGAACGGGTCGCGCATTGTGGGGCTGCCGGGAACGGAGGCGACGGTGCGCGGGTTTTCCGCGGTGTCACTGCTGCTGATCGACGAAGCGGCGATTGTGCCGGATGAGTTGTACACGACGCTGCGGCCGATGCTGGCGGTGAAGCAGGGCGACCTCTGGATGATGAGCACTCCGCGCCGGAAACATGGATTCTTTTACGAAACCTGGATGTATGGCGGGCCGGACTGGGACCGGATCTGCGTGCCGGCAACAGAGTGCAGCCGGATCGCGACGTCGTTTCTCGAAGAAGAACGGGGAGTGCTGGGCGAACGCGCGTTCCGGCGTGAATACATGACCGAATTCGAAGACGGCGGGGTGGGCGTGTTCGACCGCGATCTGATCGACCGGGCGATGGATGGCACGGTGAGTCCACTGCCGTTCGATGGGACGTGGTGAGCGATGTTCTATGTGGGGCTCGATGTGGGGCAGCGGCGCGATCATGCGGCTATAGCGGTGGTGGAGAGGATGGACCTGTTCGAGTATGGGCAGGCTCCGGCATTTCATAGCGTGCATGTGCGCTATCTGCGGAGGATTCCGCTCGGGACATCGTATGCGGAGATTGTGGCGGGCGTGCAGAGGCTGCTGTGGCGGGAGCCGCTGCAGGGCCAATGCGCGCTGGTGGTGGACAGCACGGGCGTGGGGGCGCCGGTGGTCGAGATGCTGAAGGACTCGGGGCTCGACTGCGAGATCTCGGCGGTGACGATCTCGGGTGGCGAGCAGGAGGTGCGTAACGGGTCGTTTGCGGGAGTAACGAGGTGGAGCGTGCCGAAGCAGGATCTGATTGCGGGGGTGCAGTTGCTGCTCGAAAAAGATCAGCTGCGTATCGCGCGCGAGCTGCGGGATGGCGGCGCGCTGGTGCGGGAGCTGATGGACGTGCGCTCGGTGACGAAGGAAAACGGGCGGACGCGGATTGGGGCGGACGGCGGCGGGCAGCATGACGATCTGGTGATCGCTCTGGCGCTGGCGGTCTGGCGCGGGAAGCGGCGGATGAACGGATTCGGGACGCAGAGACTGCCGGGGATTTGAAGCGTTCTTTTCAAGAGTTATATGGGTCGAACTACAGCGCGACGAGGCTCGGCTTTCAAACCATCGCTACACAGATGACATTTCCAGGAGATTCCGCGAGGCAGGCGGCAAAAGGCTGGAGCCTGTGGTGTCGGGATCGCCGTCCGGCCGACGTGGCACGCGGGGTGGGCGTGACGCCGTTTGAAGCAGCCCGATAGGTTTGGAGACGCCACACAGCCGGCAACACGGACCGTCTGATGAGCTATCTGCTGGGTAAGCGCCTGAAGGCGGGGCAGCTTGCGACTCTTGAACCTGAGCACAAGCCCGACGGCGCCCACCGCGACGAGTTGCTGGCGGTTGTTGACGCTGTCTTTAAGGACGAGGAGACGGTCGTACGTGCGCTTGACCCTGCCACGCTCAGGGAGTCGCGCGGCGTAGGACGGCAGCAGCTCCCACGACCGTGATTGGCCTGCTTGTTCATATCGCGGAGCACACCCAGCGTCATGTTGGGCAGGCTATCAGCGCTGCGAAGCTGGCGACCGTGTGAACTCCCGTCAAGGGTATGTGTCCGACTCACAAGCGGGCTAATTCCTCATATTTTCGGCATATTAGCGATTAGCGATATGAAGTGTCATCGCAAGATAGCCCCGCCAGGCTCGCCACCGCTGCCTGCCTGTGGCCCTGTCTCACAAGTCGAGCCTTCGCAGACGAAGCGCATTTGCAATCACCGACACTGAGCTGAAGGTCATGGCAGCACTGGCCAGCATCGGGCTAAGGAGCAGGCCAAAGAAGGGATACAGGACGCCGGCTGCAATTGGCACACCGAGCGCATTGTAGAGGAAAGCAAAGAACAGGTTCTGACGAATGTTCTTCATCGTCGCCCGGCTAAGACGCCTTGCCCGGACTAAGCCGCGGAGGTCGCCCTTAATGAGCGTCACACCCGCACTTTCCATTGCAACGTCGGTGCCTGTTCCCATGGCGATGCCTACGTCCGCCTGAGCAAGAGCTGGCGCGTCGTTGACACCATCCCCGGCCATCGCCACCTTGTGGCCGCCACTCTGAAGGCGCTTTACAACGGCTGCCTTCTGCTCCGGCAGGACGTCGGCTTCGACTTCATCGATGCCGAGCTTCCTGGCGACGGCGAGTGCCGTCGAGCGATTGTCGCCTGTGAGCATCACAACGCGAATACCCTCCCGATGAAGCTCCTGAATGGCCTCTGCCGTAGTTGCCTTAATCGGATCGGCGACGCCGATGAGGCCGGCAAGTTTGTTGTCTATGGCAATAAACATGACGGTTTGCCCGTCCTGTCGAAGCGACTCGGCTTCTGCCGCAAGCGGCCCCACATCAAGAAGAAGCTCCTCTAAAAGGCGGGTGTTACCAATAGCGACGTCGCTGCCTGCAACGTGTGCAAGAACTCCCTTGCCGGTGATTGACCGGAAGCGCTCCGTTTGGAGCAGGCTGATCCCCCGCTCCCTGGCACCGGAAACGATAGCCGCGGCGAGGGGATGTTCGCTTGCAGCCTCCAGGCTCGCGACGAGCTGCAGAAGCTTCTGCTCTCCGAAGTCCGACACCGACCGCAGCGTGACCAGCTTCGGCTTACCTTCGGTGAGCGTGCCGGTCTTGTCCACGACTAACGTGTCTACCTGCTCCATCACTTCAAGCGCCTCGGCCTTTCGCACAAGGACGCCCGCCTGCGCACCACGCCCCGTGCCCACCATGATGGACATCGGTGTCGCGAGTCCCAGCGCGCAAGGACAGGCGATAATCAGCACCGCGACCGCATTGACCAGCGCATGCGCAAAACTCGGCTCCGGTCCGAAGAAGCCCCAGATTAAGGCTGTTATGACCGCGATTGCGATCACTATCGGCACAAACCAGCCCGACACCTTATCAGCCAGTCGCTGGATAGGGGCCCGCGAGCGCTGTGCTTCGCCCACCAGCCGCACGATTTGCGAGAGCAGGGTGTCGGCCCCGACCCGCTCTGCCTCTATAATGAGGCTTCCTGTGCCATTCACAGTACCGCCGGTCACCTTGCCAGACGGCTCTTTTTCGACAGGCACCGACTCGCCGGTCACCATTGATTCGTCAATGGAGCTCGTTCCTTCGCGCACTACACCGTCTACCGGAACCTTCTCGCCCGGGCGGACGCGCAGCCTGTCGCCAGCCCGCACCTGGTCGATGTTTATATCTTCCTCTTCGCCACTTCCGCGAACAATTCGTGCTGTTCGCGGCGCAAGGCCGAGGAGCGCCTTCAGCGCGCTTGATGTCTGGCTTCGCGCCCTGAGTTCCAGCACCTGCCCCAGGAGAACAAGTCCGACAATGACCGCGGCCGGCTCAAAGTAGACGGCAAGAGCTCCCGTGTGATGATCCCTGAACGCGGCGGGAAAGATGCCGGGGAAAAGTGTTGCCGCAACGCTGTACGTGTAAGCAGATCCTGTGCCCAGGGCAATCAGCGTAAACATGTTCAGATGGCGATTAACAACCGATTGCCACCCGCGAACGAAGAACGGCCATCCGCCCCAAATGACAACCGGTGTCGCGAGAACGAACTGCGCCCACAGGAGAAGAACAGGACCAAGGAGGTTCTGCAGAGGCTTCGCTGGAAGCATCTCGGACACCATGAGCGCAAGGATTGGGAGCGTGAGCGTTACGGATATCCAGAAACGCCTCGTCATATCCCGAACTTCCGGATTGTCATCTTCAAGGACGACTGAGCGGGGCTCAAGCGCCATGCCGCAGATCGGGCAGCTCCCCGGCTGATCCCGCACTATCTCCGGATGCATTGGACAGGTGTACTCGGTGCGTAGTTGAGGCGTAGTGAGCGTAGCGGGTTCAAGCGCCATGCCGCACTTTGGACACGCCCCGGGTCGGGGCTGCCGAACTTCCGGGTCCATCGGGCAAACGTATTCAACCTGCTCACCGCCCGGCAGCACGGAAGATCTGCGCAGTGGCTCCAGGTACCGCTGAGGGTCCCCCCTGAACTTTTCAATGCAGGAAGTGCTGCAAAAGTAGTGGGTCGTCCCGTTGTGCCCGACTGTGCCCGCGGCGTCTTTGGCCAAAATGTCCATGCCACAGACGGGATCATGGTGCAGCGCTGGCTCACTGGCGGCATGCTGCGCATTTGCAGCGTAACGGGCTGGCTCCTCCTGAAATTTCGTCAGGCAGGATTGGCTGCAGAAGTAATAGATCCCGCCGTTGTAGTCGATATGGCCAACGGCGTTTTCCGGCTGGATGGTCATTCCGCAGACGGGATCAAGCACTTCGGTTATCGTGTCGTGATTGTGTTTCATGATTTGTCCTTAAAAGAAGGTGCGTGTTCCGATGACACGCACCTGCCTCCTGTTACTTCACATAATGCGCGGGATTCTCATCGAACTTGCGTTTGCAGCCGGGGTTGCAGAAGTAGTAGGTTCTGCCCTGATACTCGCTGCTCCCCGCTGCTTTTTGCGGGTCTATCTGCATGCCGCAGACTGGATCTTTTTCCATGTTTCTCACCTCCTCCATATCGTTGTAGTTCTGCTTACACTACTCGCCTGGCTTCAACCGGAAGCGAACAACCGGGCAGCCACAGCAAATTCCTCACCTCAGCGGCTCGTCTGAATCGATGCTTTCGAGAATCGGGCAATCGCTTGCTGGACCGTGCCCAGTGCACTTATCCGTGAGATGGATGAGGGCCGACTTCATCGCCTCAAGCGTGCGAACCTTGTTTTCGATGTCGACGATTTTGGCTTGAGCAATCCCTCGGACGTCTGCGCTGGTCCGGTGTCGATCAACCCGAAGCAACAGCAGTTCCCGGATCTCTGTAAGGGTAAAGCCGATCCTCTGAGCGCGTTTTATAAAACGGACCCTACGGACCACGCTGTCCGGGTAAAGTCGATACCCAGAAGCAAGCCTCGGCGGCTCTGGCAGAAGTTCTTCCCGTTCGTAGAAGCGAATGGTCTGGAGGTTAACTCCGCTTCGCTCTGCGACTTCGCCGATCTTGAGACCCATGTGTTGCCCTTCCTAACCACTTACAACTCCATCCTAATCCCCGTACCTATGTATAGGGTCAAGGGGTTGGCGAACTTTTTTGCAAAGTTTTTTCGTGGGGTGCGGCGTCCCTCTGGCGCAATCTGGCGTTTCGGAGTACGCATCATAAAGGACCTTGTCATTCATGAGTGGGTTGTTCGCCGGGACGCAGCCACGCCTTCGGACGGATCGGCGGCCGGGGATTGAAGCGTTCTTTTCAAGAGCTATGAGTCGAACTTCAGCGCGACCGGCGCCGCCAGCAGGCATATCCAGGCTGCTATTCCGGTCGGCGGCGCGCAACCACCTGAGAGTGAAAAGCCAACCTGAATAAATGGCTTTGTGTAGTAAAGTCAACTCAAGGATCTGAGGAGGTTTGCGATGAAACAGCTCTTGTTGCCGCCTGCCTTGCCTGGCACCCTCCTGGCCCAGACTCTCGAAGGGATCTGGCAGCGAACCCTGACACCCCCCATCAGAGTGTCGGAATCCGGCTGGCCTTCACGATCGACAAATACGCGAACGCCTATCAAGGGACCTTCTATAACCTTGCGAACGGGCGCCAGTTCAACCTCGGGGCCGTCACGCTCCGTGGGAACGCCGTGAAGATCGCCATTCCAGGGAACGGGATGAACTATGAGGGCAGATCTACAAGATCTCGAAGCCGTGGGAAAACCAGGCCGGGAGCGACGCGCGAGGGAATATGTCGAAGAGCCGAACTCCTGTATGGGTCTCGCTGATCCTCCTCGGCCTGGGACTGCTGGTGGTGGGGATTCCGGGGCTGTGGGTTTACATAAACGCCACCGCGACGAAGCTGCACCCCAGCCCGGGGCATATCCCGTCGGCGACGAGTTCCCCGCTGTTGCCAAAGTGGGCCGGGGCCGTGGAGCGAGGGCGTGAGATCGTGCGCGCGAGTCTCTCCGAGGAGAACCTGCCCGGACTTTCGGTGGCGGTTGGCATCGACGGCGACATTGTATGGGCGCAGGGCTTTGGGTTTGCGAACCTGGAGAACGGCCTGCCGGTTACACCCAGGCACCGGTTCCGGATTGGAACTGCCTCCTCATTGCTCACTTCGGCTGGAATCGGCCTGCTGGCAGACGAAGGACGGTTGAGACTGGATGACCAAATTCAGGCATATGTACCGGAGTTTCCGGTGAAGAAGTGGCCTGTAACCATCCGCCAGGTGATGGGGCATGTGGGCGGCGTCAAGATGGAAGACGTGGACGACGGGGTTCTTACTTCCAGCCACTGCGCGCAGACGGCCGACGCGGTGAAGCTGTTTGCGAAGGAACCGCTGCTGTTTCAGCCGGGCACCGAATATGCCGAATCGACCTTCGGCTGGGTCCTGTTGAGCGCGGTGGTTGAGGCCGCCGCGAAGAAGCCGTTTATGGCGTTTCTGGAGGATAGCGTGTTTCGTCCACTCGGGATGCGCGGCACCGTGAAGGACGCCGGGACGGAGACTGTCGCGGACGAGGCGACTTCCTACTACCCGAGGTTCGCGCCGAATCCTCTGTTAGGTCTGCCCAAATACGGCATGCACCCGCTGCACAGGTTCGACTATTCCTGCTACGCGGGAGCCAGCGGGTTCCTGTCCACGCCATCCGACCTTGTGCGCTTCGGGATAGCGATAAACGGCGGGAAGCTGCTGCGGCGCGACACTGTGCAGATGCTGGAAACGTCACAGCGGCTCGCATCGGGGAAGGAGACGGGCTTCGGTCTGGGCTGGGAGGTCAAGCGCGTGACGCTGGCGGGACAACAGGTTCGAGCGGCTGGCCGCAACGGGCTTCTTTGGGCTGGAACGGTGGCGTCGCTGCTTACGTTCCCGGAACGCGGGATGGCCGTGGCGGTGGCATCGAACATCTCTTTTGCGGACACGCCCTCACTGGCAGAAAGAATCGCGCAGGCGTTCGTAGAACCGGTAAAGATTCCAGTGGGCAGGTGATGCGGCTTCCGACCGATGAAACCGTTTGATCTTAACGGGATCGGTCCGGCAAAACGGCACGGAACAGAGCTATCCACTGGCGGCAGAGCGCGGTCCCGCAGTCGGTTTCGAAACGCGGAATTCTGCGCGCCGGACGCGAGCGCCCAGAAGCGCGGGCTCCAGACCTTTGTACAAGAGCCACGCGCGGAAGCGGCCATTACCGAAAAAGAGCTATGCCGCGCCCTTTTCGCCGCGCCGCTTTACATCGATATTCAGGCGCTTAATCTTCTGGTTAAGCGTCGAGAGCGGAACACGCAGGGCTTCTGAGGCATCCGTCTGGCTCCAGTTGAAGCGGTCGAGATGCTCGATGATGGTACGGCGCTCAAAATCCGCCACAATCTCAAACAGCGAAGCGTCCGCCGGCAGCGCGCCGTTCTCACTTCTGCGCACGCGGATACCGCTCGCATGCAGCAAATGATCCGGCAGCACGTCGAGCGGAATCACCTGCGTGGAAGCCAGCACGACGGCGCGCTCGACCACATTCTCGAGTTCGCGCACATTGCCCGGCCAGTTGTGATCCATCAGAATCTGCAGCGCCTCGGGATCGAAGCGCAGAATTGTGCGCCCCGATTCATCCAGAAACTTCTCGTTTTCCTTACTGAACTTCTCGAGAAAATGCTGGATGAGCAGTGGAATATCCTCGCGGCGGTCCCGCAGCGGAGGCAGGTTGATGTTGATGACATTCAACCTGTAATACAGGTCTTCACGAAATTTCTTTTCCTCGACCATCTTGCGTAGATCCGCGTTCGTGGCGGCTAATATCCGGACATCCACCTTTATGATTTCGTTCGAACCCAGCGGCGTGAATTCCTTCTCCTGAATGACCCGCAGCAGCTTTGCCTGCGTCTCCGCCCCAATTGTCCCGACTTCGTCAAAAAAGATAGTGCCCTTGTTTGCGACCTCGAACGCGCCTTTCTTGTTGTAGATTGCGCTCGTGAAAGCGCCTTTGACATGGCCGAACAGGGTGGATTCCAGGAGTTCGGTCGGGAGCGACCCGCTGTTGACGGGTACGAACGCATGATCGACGCGCGGCGAATTGGCGTGGATGGCCTTGGCAATCAACTCTTTGCCAGTGCCGGTTTCGCCCGTGATCAGAATCGTCGACCGGCTCACAGCCACCTGTGAGACCAGATCGAGAACGCGCAGCATGCGCTCGCTCTTGCCGACGATGTTGCGGAAGTTATAACGCTGCTTGAGCGCGCGCTTGAGCTGGGTGTTTTCGTCCTGCAGGCGCTGGCCGGAAATCACGCGCTCGATTTCGATCAGCAGCTTGCTGTTATCCCAGGGCTTGGAAAGGTAGTCGTTAGCGCCCAGTTTCACCGCCTGCACGGCCGCTTCCACGGCGCCATAGGCGGTGATCATGAAGATCGGCGTATGCCGGTCACGCTCACGAACGTCGCGCAGCACCTCGAGGC
This sequence comes from Terriglobia bacterium, assembly GCA_040003745.1. GTDB lineage: Bacteria > Acidobacteriota > Terriglobia > Bryobacterales > Bryobacteraceae > BOG-234. Next base: position 1,040 of record JBDUBZ010000026.1, on the reverse strand, counting down.
CGGATTTCTCCGGCATCATCAAATCGAGCAGCACCAGATCGTAAGCGCGTTGTTCGAGCCGGCGTTCCCCCTCCGCCCCGCTCTGCGCGAGATCCACGTCATAGCCTTCAAAATCGAGCAGCGCTTCCAGGCTTTCGCGGATTTCCACGTCGTCGTCGATGACCAGAATGCGGCCGCGATCGGGAGCTGGATTCGGTTCGCGCATGGGAGTCATGATGCGTGAACCTCGCTGTGTTTCCGCAGCGCCGGGAACTCGAGATGGAAACACGTGCCTTCCCCGGGCTTCGAAAATGCCTCAATGGCGGCGCTGTGTTCCTGAATAATCCCGTAAGTGACGGAAAGGCCCAGGCCCGTCCCTTTCTGCGCGCCTTTGGTGGTAAAGAAGGGATCGTAAATGCGGCTCAGATGCTCGGGAGCGATGCCGCGGCCGCTATCGAGAATATCCACTTCAACCACGTTGTTCTCACCCCGCCGCGTCGTCACCTGCAATACCCCGCGCGGCTCCATGGCATCGCGGGCGTTCAGAAAGAGATTCAGGAAAACTTGCTGCAATTTTCCCGGATTGCCTTTGACCTCATCCAGATCCGGGGCCAGATCCATCTTCACTTCGATTGACGATTTCTTCAGCTGATGCTCCAGAAGTGTGAGTGTTTCCCTGATGACGCCATTCAGCTGAACCGCTGTCAGTTCCGCCGTAGAGGTCTTTGAAAAATTAAGCAGGGAGTTGACGATCTCGCTCGCGCGGAAAGTCTGCCTTGCAATCTTATCGAGCATGCGCGATTTCTGCTCATCGCCGGCCACCTGGCGGCCCAGCATCTGAGCATAGTTCGAGATCACGGCCAGCGGTGTATTGACCTCGTGCGCCACACCCGCCACCAGCAGCCCGATACTCGAAAGCTTGTCCGCCTGCACCAGACGGCGTTCCAGTTCCGCCCTGTCGGTCACGTCGTCGAAGATCACCAGACGCCCAATCTGCTCCATTTCACGGGAGATCAGGGGGGCAATCGCGATATTGTAGGTCGCCTCGCCGCGCGCGCCGT
>JBDUBZ010000025.1:0-18885 GCA_040003745.1 Terriglobia bacterium | reverse complement strand
TCGACATGTTGCAGACCGTCATCCGGCCTTCCATATCGAGCGCCGTGATGGCCGACCCATCATATTCGAGCACGCTGCCGGTCGCCCCGCCGACGCCGATCTGCGCGCACAGCGCCAGAATAATATCCTTCGCCGACACGCCCTTCGCCAGCGAGCCCTTCACATTCACGCGGAACGTCTTCGAAGGCCGCTGCAGCAGACACTGCGTTGCGAGCACATTTTCCACCTCGCTCGTCCCGATGCCGAAGGCCAGCGCACCGAACGCCCCATGCGTCGCCGTATGGCTGTCGCCGCACACCACGGTCATGCCCGGTTGTGTGAACCCAAGCTCCGGTCCAATCACATGCACGATGCCCTGATGCTCGGAATGCACTCCGTAGTGCGGAATGCCGAATTCCTTGCAATTGATATCGAGCTGCGCCACCTGCTTCGCCGCAATGGGGTCCATAATCGGCAGCGACCGGTCGGTGGTCGGGATGCTGTGATCCGTGGTGGCCACCGTGAGATCAGGTCGCCGGACCTTCAGCCCGCGCTCGCGCAGCCCTTGAAAGGCCTGCGGCGACGTGACTTCATGCACCAGGTGCAGGTCCACATAGAACAGGGAAGGAGCCCCCGCCTGCGGCTCTCCAACTACGTGTGAATCCCAGACTTTCTGGCTTAGAGTTTTTAAATTGCCTGACAAACCGCTTCTCCTGCTTGTTCTGTAGTAGCCGGTGTTCCGGCGGGCTTCAAATCGGCCGTCACCCGGCCGCTTGACAAGACTAGTTCCATGGCGCGATTGACCGCCGCCGCCTCTTCGAGCAGGCCGAAGCTGTACTCGAGCAGCGCCGACACCGATCCGATCGCTCCAAATGGATTTGCTTTGTTCTTCCCCGCGATATCGGGCGCCGACCCGTGCACCGGCTCGTAAAGACCCGTCCACGCGCCGCTCGCCTTCTTCGCGCCGATCGAAGCCGAAGGCAGCATCCCGATCGACCCCGCCAGCACCGCGCCTACGTCGCTGAGAATGTCTCCGAACATGTTTTCCATCACCAGCACATCGAAGCGCTTCGGATTCAGCACCAGCTGCATCGCCGCGTTATCCACCAGAAGATGATCAAGCGCCACATCTGGGTATTCCGCCGCAACTTCCACCACCACGCGCCGCCACAGCTGCGAAGTTTCAAGCACGTTCGATTTATCTACCGACGTCAGCTTCTTCCGCCGCTTCCGCGCCAGCTCAAAAGCCATGCGCGTCACGCGGTCGATCTCGCTGCGCGTGTAAGTCATCGTATTGACCCCGCGCGGTTCCTTGCCGGGAACCCCATCGTCGAAGATGCCGCGCGGCGTGCCGTAATAGATGCCGCCATTCAGCTCGCGCACGATGAGCATATCGACGCCATCCACCAGCACGTTCTTGAGCGGGGAGGAATCGAGCAGCGCTTTGTAACTCCGCACGGGCCGCAGGTTTGCGTATACGCCCATAGCTTTGCGGATGCCCAGCAGACCGCGCTCCGGCCGTTTTTCGGGCGGCCATTCATCGAACTCGGGAAGCCCTACGGCGCCCATGAGAACGGCGTCGGCCTCGAGCGCCAGCTTCTCGGTTTCCGCGGGAAAAGGCGTGCCGGCTTTATGGATCGCCACGCCTCCCAGCAGTCCTTCGCGGATGGTCAGCTCGTGCTTCCATTTCTGCGCGACCACGCGCAATACCTTAACCGCTTCTCCCGTGACTTCGGCTCCGATTCCGTCGCCGGGCAGCACTAATACGTTCAGATTCAAGCTATCTCCACGGCTGTTGAGAGCGCCGCTTCCCGCTGACTGCGTCTGGCCAGCGCGGCGATTTCCTCATCCATCAGCCCTTTCTTGTTATCGGCCAGCGTGGTGATCTCTTTGTAGACAAAATCCAGCTCCTCACGAGTGAGGCTAAAGCCGAGATCTTCGCAGCGTTTTTTCAGAGCGTGGCGACCGCTGTGCTTACCGAGCACCAGCCGTCCTTCAGGCACTCCAACCGACTTCGGATCGATGATCTCATACGTGGTTCGTTCCTTGAGATACCCATCCTGATGAATGCCGGCCTCGTGCGCGAACGCGTTGCGCCCCACGATGGCTTTGTTCGGCTGCGGGCCGAAACTGATGATCGAACTGAGCATCTGGCTCGCCGAATAAAGATGCTCGGCGTGGATTCCCGTGGTCCAGGGATACCGGTCGCTGCGCGTCTTGAGAATCATCACGATCTCTTCGAGCGAGCAGTTGCCGGCGCGCTCGCCGATGCCGTTGATCGTACACTCCACCTGCCGCGCACCAGCCTTGATGGCTGCCAGCGAATTCGCCACCGCAAGGCCCAGATCGTCGTGGCAATGAACGCTGACCACCGCGGTGTCGCCCAGCGCATTGACCACGCGCCCGATGATCTCGCCGTATTCCTCGGGAGTCGAGTAACCCACGGTATCGGGAATGTTGACCGTGCGTGCTCCGGCAGCCACCACGGCGCGCGAAATCTGTTCCAGAAATTCGGTGTCGGTGCGAGCCCCGTCTTCGGCGGAAAACTCCACGTCATCAACATAAGAGCGCGCCAGTTCCACCGCCGCCACCGCATCGTCGAGCACCTGCTGGCGCGACTTCCTGAGCTTGTACTTAAGGTGGATATCGCTGGTGGCGATGAAGGTGTGGATCCGCGGCCTTTTAGCGCGGTTCAGCGACTTCGCGGCGCGTTCCACATCGAGCTTGCAGCAGCGGGCCAGCGCCGCCACCTGTACCCACGGGAATTCCTGGCTCACAGCATCCACGGCTTGAAAATCGCCGTCGGAAGCGATGGGGAAGCCGGCTTCGAGGATATCTACGCCGAGTTCCACCAGCTTCGCCGCCATGCGTAGCTTTTCGGGCACGTTCATACTGCAGCCGGGCGACTGTTCACCGTCGCGAAGGGTGGTATCGAAGATCCAGACGCGATTGTTCATAGGTGGAAGGTACTCCGTAGTCATTATGTCGGGGTTACGTGAATTAGGCAAATTTATTTAATTCTATAATCGAATAAGAAATATTGATAGCAGCCCACCCGAGAGGCACGAGAGAGACCATGGAAGTGCCAGTCAGGTGACATAATCGCTTGGAAGGAAAGCCGCTATGACCTCTCCTCCTATAAACGTTACGGATCGAATCTGTTCGAATGACCGGATGTCTTCCGTAAAGATCCAGGATGAGGTCATTTTGATGAACTACGAGAAGGGGCTTCTCTACGGGCTGGACGACATCGGAAGCGCGATCTACGGAATGATCGCGGAGCCGACCCGGGTGTCGGAACTCTGCGACAAGCTCAGCGTAGAATACGGCGCCGAGCCGTCTGTGGTTCAGCGAGATTTGCTGAATCTGCTCGACGCGCTCTCCACACACGGATTGATTGTTGTCACAGGCGAGAACCCGTAGTTAGGGGAAGGGGATCATTGAACAGCGTGCCCTCTTCGAGCCTGCGAATGAAACGGCCCATAGAGACAGCGCGCATCAATAGAGTGCCGTACCGCATGTGATCGGCGCGTCCGTACGGTGGCGCGGGCCAGGACTCGACCAGCGACTCGAGCAGCGGCAGGCTAAGGCAGCGCACCGCCAGATCGATCTTTTTCAGACGCTGAAGTTCGGCGGCGATTTCCGCCCTGTCCCTCGTCAGGTGAAACACGAGGTCGGCCGATTGACGGCCGATACGACGCTCGTTAAGTACTTTCGGCGGCAGTCTTGCGGACATCGCGTCCCTGAGGAGGGAGCGGCTGCGTCCGTTGGCTCGGTAGTGTTCTTCCGGAACGGATAAGCAGAAATCCATTACACGCCGATCGGTGGTGGGGTCCGTCTGTTCCACGCCGGTGAGCCTCTGGAGGGCCGAGATGTGCCCGCCAAAATCGTTGCGGCGGATGGACCAGATTCGCAAGGACCGGCCGTCGAGGGTTTCAGCCGAGTCCAGCGCCTGCTGAGGGGTAAAACCAAGGCTGGCCGCAAACCGGGGACATACGCCGGTCGCGTCTTCCACTTTGAGAGAGCGCGCGCCACGAAGCCAATCGAGCGCGCGTCGGGCTCGGGAAGACAAGTGCGGCCGGCCGGCCAGCTGCATTATCGACGGCCACGTATTTCCATTACGGCGCAGCCCTCTGGCGAGACGTATGGAGGCCAGCATTTGTCCGCCGGAAAGCAGTGTGGACAGCGCCCGGCGCCCGTCATAGCTGATAGTGAAATTGCCGCCCGCCCCGGTGAGCATGACGGGGATTCCGCGACTCGCCGCCTCCGCGCAAATGGCGTAGATCCAGCATGTGTTTCCGGGATTCAACTGGGGACATTCGGCGGCGGAACTCATCCGGTCGAGACTCTCAAAAACGCTGCCGGACGTGGTGGGGATCAGGACGTGTTCAATAGCCGGATAGAGCGCCACCGTCGCAGCGGCATGGGATGACTCATCGCAGAAACGTCCGGGGAAATTCGCGTCGTCGATGGCGACGGACGGTACCGCGGTGAACGCGCTCAACGCGCTCAACCTCCCGCCACGTTCGCGGAGAATGCCCGCGGCGACAGCGGTCACGCTCGAACTATCGAGCCCACCGCTCAGATGGGAGCCAACGGCGGCAAAGGGGCGTACGCGGTCGCTCACGGCCTGTTCGAGGACGGATCGCAACCCCTCCGCGTATTCCCGGGGATCGGAGAGGCGAAGGAGGGGAATATTCGATGGCCGCCAGAAATCGCGCAGAGTTACGCGCCCGCGCTCCCACACCACGGTGTGTCCAGGAGGCACCGATGAGATCCCCTGGAAGAATGTGGCGCCGGAAGGTTCGGGAATTCTGGTCAGCCAGTGGCCGATTTTTCGTTCATCGGCGGCGGGGGAAAGATCCCCGTGAGCGAACAGACCTCGGGCTTCGCTGGCGAAACGGAACTTATCTCCGCGAACCCAGTAATGAAGAGGCCTGTAACCAACTGCATCGCGCGCCAGCACCAGCCTGTGGTTTTGAGAGTCCCAGAGTGCGAGAGCGAAGTCTCCCAGGAGATATCGCGGAAAATCGTCGCCCCAGCACTGGTACGCTTGGAGGATATTCCGTGGCGAATGGCTTTGCTTTTCACCCAGCTTTTCTGACAATTCCGGGTTATTTATCAACCGTCCGGAGAAAAAAAGGACGAGGTTGTTGTGTATGCAGGTGAGCACGTCATCGCTGCCGGCAAGTGCGATGAATTCGTCCTGCCACCGGGAAGGGACAGCTTCCGGGCACCGGCGCTGCGAGCGAAGAGCGTCGGAAAGGAAGCCAGGGTGCTTCGGCGAGGCGCCACTGATGGGCATCTGCGTCAGCACCCTACCGCTGTTGGGAAATGGTCAAATTGTGCCCCTGCCCTGAAAGGCCAAAAGGGCGGCGCCTAGCTGCCGAATAAGCCGTCGCCGAGGCCGTCGTCGCTGATGGTCGGGTCGCCATTCGCACCCGACATCTCGAAGATACTCAGTACCGGAACATGCCAGCGCCGGTCCCCATTCTCACTTGTCACCTGTGCGGCGGTGTGGGGATTGATTTCGTGTGTAACGATGTTGCTTTCCATGAATACGTGAGGTTACATACAAAGAATAGCAGTGACTATTCCTCCCTGAGTGGAGAAAATCCCGAGTTATTTAACTCACCCAATCAGTTCCGCCAGACGCTCGGCATCATTGGGAACAGTGACCGGTTTATTCCCAAAATTCGCCGCAATCAAAGACCCGTCCGGAGCCTGCAATTGGCCTGTGTGATACCGGTAAATATAGTCCGGATCTTTAAGAACATTGCCGGTCAGCACCGCAACCACGTCGGCATCCCGATCAATGATTCCCGCCGCCGTGAGCTTCCGAATTCCGGCAAGCGTAGCGGCAGAAGCCGGTTCACAGCCGATGCCGCACTGCCCAATCACCGCTTTTGCGTCGGCAATCTCCTGCTCCGACGCCTTCTCTACCGTGCCGCCAGTCGTCTCGATCTCGAACTGCGCCTTGGGCCACGAGATGGGATCCCCAATCTTAATAGCGGTCGCCAGCGTCTCCGGATGCTCCTGCGCATGGAACGGAACCAAACCCTTCGCGGCCATGTATTCATAAAACGGCGCGGAGCCCGCCGCCTGCACCACAGCCAGCCTCGGCAAACGGTCAATCAACCCGATGGCATGCATTTCGCGCAGCCCCTTGCCGAAGGCCGAAACATTGCCAAGATTGCCGCCAGGCAGCACGATCCAGTCCGGCACCCGCCAGTCGCGCTGGTCCATCATCTCGATTACGATGGACTTTTGCCCTTCGATCCGAAACGGGTTGATCGAGTTGAGCAGATAGATGCCGAGCCGCTCCGCGAGCACGCGCACCAGCGCCAGGATCTGATCGAAATTGGCTTCCACCTGGAACGTCTTCGCGCCATACTCCAGCGCCTGCGCGAGCTTGCCGTAGGAGATATTGCCGTGCGGAATGAAAATCAGCGGATCGAGCCCGCCCGCACTCGCATAGGCGGCCATCGACGCCGAGGTGTTACCCGTCGAGACACAGGCGACACGCTTCATACCGAGCCGCCGGGCCTGCGCCGCTCCACAGGTCATGCCGTTGTCTTTGAATGAACCAGTCGGGTTGAAGCCCTGATGTTTAAACGTGATGCGGGCAAGGCCGCCGTACGCTGCGGCGCGGGGAGCATCGAGCAGCGGCGTGTTGCCCTCGCGCAGTGTCACCACAGGATCGAGCTCCGCAAGGAACGGAAACATCTCGCGATATCGCCACACGCCGCTCTGTTCGAGCGGGGCGTTATCCATGCGGCGCTCGCGCCAGGTCTTTCGAAGCCGCGCCGGATCGGCGGATGCGAAGTCGTACCGAGCTTCCAGCAGGCCGCCGCATTTCGTGCAGTTGTAGAGGACTTCGGTGATATCGAAACGCGTACGGCACGCACTGTTGAAGCAGGCTAGATGGGGATTCATTAAGAGAAGTGAACTACAATTTTAGCGCCGCAGCACACTCCAGCCTGGATCGAGCACCGCTTTGGCGGTGGTTGCGGCCACGGGGACAGAGAATGAAACCGGGCTGTCCGTCGTATGCACCAGGTGCACCACAGGCTTACCGCGCCCGGTCTGAATCTCGATCGGCACCGTGACGCTGAAATCCTCAGGAGCGTCGGTTTGCGCCACAGTGCCAGTCAGCTTATAAGCGCCGGGCTTCCCTTTGACGGTATAACTCAACTTCAGCGCCGGAACGCCCGTGCCATACACCCACTGGTCGAAGAAGGTTTCAAGCTTGGCATCCGTCGAGCCAGCCGGAAGAAATTCGGCGCACAAAAGGCGGAACGATTCCGTGTCGAGCGTCTTCCACTCATAACGACGCCGTACTTCAGCCAGCATTTTGAAGAACCGCTCGTCCCCCAGCCGCCGGCGCAGCATGTGCATAATCCAGGTGCCTTTACCGTAAATAACCGCATTCCAGGCGGAGGGGTTGGCGGACCCTTCGAGCCGCCGCCCCTGCACCACCGGTCCTTCCGATTCATTGGTCTCGCCATCGGGCCCCTTCAGAAACAAACCGTGACGATAGACCTCGAGAATCTTTTCATTCGCCTTTGGTCCGAATTTCGATTCCAGATAGAGAATCGCGCTATAGCTCGCGAGCGCCTCCATTATCCACTCGTGATGGTAGGAGCCCGAGCTGACGACATTGCCCCACCACTGGTGCGCCACTTCATGCGCGGTCAGCAGATCCCTGAGCAGCTTCTGATCGGTGGGGGAGTCTTCGCCGCCAGTGCGGAGATAGTTCGACGTGGGCAGGTAAATCATCCCGGCAAAACCCTGGCCAAAGCGGACCGGAATGGGCGTCACCTCGATATGCTTCAGGGCAGGCTCGCCGAATTTCGCCCGATAGAACGCCGCCGCATTCTCCACCTCGTCGGCGATGCGCGCGTTTTGATCCGCCGGGACCGGCAAGGGAAGCTGAATGGGGACGTCGTTAACACGAGCGGATGGCCCCAGACCCCGCATTCTCCCGCGCATCTCGGGCACGTCCGGCGGCGTCACCACGGGGCGCGGGCGCAACGCGTCTTCAACCTCGTTGTTGGCGCAGACTTCGACCGTAATGCCCGCCCGCTCCACCCGCACACGCTGGTACTTTCCCAGATTGAAGCCGAGCAGATGAACCGGCCCATCCGGCACACGCCGCGTGATGCGTTGATCGCCCTCGGTCCGGTCCTCCATCACGCGACCCGCCGCGACCAGATCCAGATCTTTTGGATAGCGATACGTTACGTCGTAGGTCGCATACTGCAGGTCGCGGGCCGGATACCACGTTCCGCGCGCGCTCACGTAAAAGACATTGTGACCCGCCTCCTGAATGACCTTGCCTTCGTGCGCGATCTCCACTTCATGGATCGAGCCGGGTTCAAGCGGCGCTTCCGGAGCCACCATCAGCAGTTCGTTGCCGTTGTTCCGCACCAGACCATCGCGAACCGATGCGCGTTCATATACCTCGGCCGGGACGCCATCCACCTTTGCCGAGGTCGGTTGCATCCGGCCCGAGAGATCGAACGCGAGAACCTTTCGGGATGCTTCCGTCGCGCGCACCTTCATGCGCGTCACACAATGCATCGTCAGGGAGGCGTCGAGTGTGACATCGATCTGGTAGCTCAGAATCTGTTGTTCGGGCGGGGATGGCGGCAGCCCGCGCTGGCTGCGTTCCGGAAAACTGGACCATGTCTCCCAGCGGGAGACGCCGTTGTGCTCGGCGACCTGCCCGGCGATCACCTGCTCGTAACTCCGGGAATCGTAAACTATATCGAAATTGCCGAGTCTGCGTCCCTGCAGTATCGCCTCAAAGAAACCATTCCCCGCCCCGCCCGGTGTCAGAAAATCGAGAACCATGCGGGATTCAAAGCTGGTCATCAGGTTCCCTATGGTCGGGCCCCACTGATCGAGCATCGCGGCGCCTATGTCCGGAGCTCGTTCGGTTCCCGCCGTGCGGATCTGATCCATCAACTCGCGCGCCGTCTCGTCGGAGAACAGAAAGGCAGCCTGGGAGAAATGCTCATTCAGGTTCGGCGAGCCAGTGTAAAAGGCCATGGACTTCCGTTCGGCGCGGTCTGGCGGCAGCATCAGCACCTCGGCGTCGCCCCCTTCCGCGCTCGCGGTAAACACCACGGTGACAGGGCGCCCAGCCACAGGCCTGCCGAAGATCAGATAACCATCGGTGAAGGAAAAACGGGCAAAATCGCGCGAAATCGAAACGTCGCGGACGCGGTAGCACTCATTGGGGTCGAGACCCGCCGTGAGAACCTGCCGCCCCAGATCGGCGGCGGCCGTATGAGGGGCCGCGCGCAGCCGGGTGGCGAGCACAATCAGGCACGCCCAACGGGGAATTCGCGCAAAAAGCAAATTATCACCTGTTGATACACTAGCGCTTCATGCGATTCGTCACTTTTCAGCACAACGGCCACCGGCACGCCGGCGTGATTTCAAACAACGATATTGTCAGCCTGCACTCGGCCGGCTTCCACGATCTGCTCTCGGTTCTGCAGGGCGGCCCCGATGTTGCCGGGCGTATCGAAACGCTGCTCGCGAAGCCGCCGGCGGAAGCACTGGCGCCCCTCGGTTCCGTGAAGCTGTGCGCACCCATTCCCCGCCCCGGCAAGATCCTCTGTGTGGGTCTGAATTACCGCGATCATGCGATCGAATCGAAGATGGATATTCCGGTTCGCCCCACCATTTTTACCAAGTACAACAACACCGTCATCGGATCGGGCGACGATATTGTGATTCCGAAGAACACGGAAAAGCCGGATTATGAAGGTGAATTCGCCTTTGTGATCGGAAAGGGCGGCCGGCACATTAGAAGGGCGGACTGGCGGCAGCACGTGTTCGGTTACATGAACCTGAACGACGTGAGCGCCCGCGACGTTCAACTGGCGGTTTCCCAGTGGACCATGGGGAAGAGCTTCGATACCTTCGCGCCGATGGGTCCGTATCTGGTGACTGCGGATGAAATTGAAGATCCGCACAATCTGAATATCGCCCTGACCGTGAACGGCGAGACCCTGCAGAGTTCCAACACCAGGGAACTGATCTTCAAAATTCCCGACCTGATCGAGTTCATCTCGAGCGTGATGACGCTTGAAGCCGGCGACGTGATTTCAACCGGAACGCCCGCAGGTGTGGGATTCTCGTTCAACCCGCCCAAATGGCTGAAGCCGGGCGACGAGGTTGTGGTGTCCGTCGAAGGGCTCGGCCATCTGCGCAATCGCTGTGTCGCCGAAGCCGTCTAGCCCATTACCCCGTTTTTTCGCAACGGCAGCCCTCTGGCGCAAATGGCTGCAGAAGCACCACGCAGTTGAGCGCGAACTGCTGGTTGGATTTTACAAACGCGATTCCGGCAGGCCCAGTATGACCTGGCCTGAATCAGTCGATGCGGCCCTTTGCTTTGGGTGGATCGACGGTGTGCGTAAACGTATCGACGACATCAGCTACACAATTCGCTTCACGCCCCGCAAGCCTCGCAGCATCTGGAGCGCTGTTAATATCGGCCGCGTCGCGGAGCTGCGAGAGCAGGGGTTGATGTCCCCCGCGGGCCTGCGCGCCTTTGAGTGCCGCGAGGAGTTTCGCTCGCGTGTCTATTCCTTCGAGCAGGAACGAATCGAGTTTGAAAATGAGCAGCTTACGCTCTTCGAGGCAAATGAGGCTGGCTGGGAATTCTTTCAGGCTCAGCCCGCGTCCTATCGGCGCGCTGCCACGTGGTGGGTCGTGAATGCGAAGCGCGCCGAGACAAAGACCACTCGGCTGGCGAAGCTGATCGCCGTCTCCGCGCAATCGCTCCGGCTTGAGCAGTTCACCAGCAGGAAGCCCGACAAATGACGATTACGGGACGTCCACCCAGGCGTGCTTTGCAGAACTGTCGAGCACCGTCTCGAGAATCCGCAACTGCCTCAGGCCATCCTCGAAAGTCGGGTATTCCACCGCCGCCGAGCGATCCGCTACCGTTGCATAGAACCGGCGGAAGACCTGCTTAAACGTGTCGTCGTATCCTTCACTGTGCCCGCCCGGAAGATCGGCGTAGCCGCGGGCCTTTTCACTCAGAAGCGACGGATCCTTGACCACCAGTAGGTTGGGAGTATTCCGCTGCCCGATCCACAATTCGTCCGGTTTTTCCTGATCCCACGTCACCGATCCCTTAGTGCCGTAGATTTCCATGCACAGCCTGTTTTTCCGCCCCGCGGAGATCTGGCTCACGGTCATTGCGCCCCGCGTTGTTTCGCCCAGTCGCAGCAGCACGCTGGCGAAATCCTCCGTATCGATGGGAATCTCGTCGTAATCGGAAGGCTGCAGCGTCTTTCCTGAAAACGTCTCCACCGAGCCCTTCGGCTTTTTGCGGGTCTTGTGGAACGTCTGCAGGTCCGCGCAGAGCGAAGAGATGCGCTGACCGGTGATGTGTTCCAGCATGTCGCACCAGTGCGTTCCAATATCGGCGAAGGCGCGCGAACGCCCATTGGCATCGGATTCGATACGCCAGTTGTAATCCGTATCGTAAAGGAGCCAGTCCTGCGAATAGGTTCCCTGGACCGCGTAGATTTCGCCCAGCTCGCCCGCCTCACGCATGCGGCGCATGTTCTGCACCTGCGGATAGTAGCGCAGATTATGAAACGTGCAATTGGGAAGTTGTTTCTCTTTGGCCAGGCGCACCATTTCGGTGGCCTGTTCGCTCGACATGGCGAGCGGCTTTTCACAGAGCACCGCCTTCCCCGCTTCGAGCGCAGCCTTCACCATCGGGAAGTGCAGCGCATTGGGAGTGCAGACATGCACCGCATCCAGCGCGGCGTCCGCCAGCAGCTCCCGGTAGTCCCCAGTCGAACGCCCGACGCTGACCTCATCGGCGAACTGTCTCGCCTTTTCGGCGTTCGAGGCGGCGATCGCCACCACCTCAACATTCCCCAGGCGGCGCACGCCTTCAGTGTGAACGCGCCCCATAAATCCAGTTCCAATAATCGCGGTTTTCAGTTTTTTCATATTCCGGTGAAACGCACATCTAAGTTACCTCACCACGTAATGAGCGAAACTTATGATCTGCCGGAACGCTATAGTGGATGTAAGAACAGCTTTTATGGTGGTCAGGATTCGCTTCGGGCGTGGACCGGTGGTGTCGCGCCGCAAGGGTAAGAACAGCCGGATTGCATTGCTCGGTGCGAGCTCGCTCACGTTGGTCTCGATTTGCCTCGGTTCTCTCGGCTTCTGGCGTTTGTCTCAGGACGTCGGGCTCGCGGGCGATTTTGTCATCTCCGATGGATTTCTTTCCCACTGGCAGGTCTGGATCGGCTCTGCGGTGGTACTGCAATATGGCGCCTGGAGGCTGAACCGGTACGCGCGTCAGTCGCGCGAGCACGCCATGGAACCGGCGACCGTCGAAGCTTCCCAGATGGCCGGAGGCGTCCGCATCGGCGACGATTCAAGAGACGCTTCGGAACATCGTCGGGTCACCGCGACCCTCTGATTTTTCCCGCGTCTGGTATCCTCAACTTAGATTCAGCCCCTCAGGTTTCCATGCGCTACGACACGCGGTACCGCAGTCGCAGTTCCCAGTTCTACTGGTCCTTTCCGCCGGGCGTCAAATGGCTGATCTTCACTAACATCGCCATCTATCTGGTGGATTTTTTCGCCCTTTTTTTCAGCGGCGATGAGATCTTCGCCGGTCTCAAACTGGTGCCCGCGCAGGTGATTCACGGCGCTGTCTGGCAGCCGGTCACTTACCTTTTTCTGCACAGTCTCGGCGGGCCGGGACATCTTATCTTCAACATGCTCGCCCTGTGGATGTTCGGCGCGCCAATTGAGGAAACATGGGGCACTAAGCGCTTCATCCGTTATTACTTCCTCTGCGGGATCGGTGCCGGTATATGCGTGGTGGCGGCAAACCTTGCGTGGGGCGATCCGCGGCAATCCACCATCGGCGCATCGGGCGCCATCTACGGACTGCTGCTCGCCTTCGGGATGCTCTTCCCGGAGCAGGAAATCCTGATCGCGTTTCTTTTCCCCATTAAGGCCAAATATATGGTCATGATTTTCGGGGGAATTGCGTTTGTATTTTCCTTCCAGCGCGGCAGCACCGTCAGCAATCTCGCCCACCTGGGCGGCATGATCTTCGGCTTTCTCTATATCAGGACCCAGTTCGGACGCAAACGCCGGGCTCTGCCCGCCGGGCCGGGATTCAGCTGGGACCTGAAGCGGCGCTGGAAAGATTTCAAACTGCAGCGAGCCAAAAAGAAGTTCCAGGTGTATATGAAGAAACACGGCTCGGACCGTGGTCCGTTTGTGAACTAGCCTTTTAGCTCCACAGCGCCTTGTGGTAGCAGTAGCTCCAAAATCGTTGCACTGGGTGATACGCGCGTTTTTTCGTCGTAAAATTGCGAAATTTCGGATAGCAGATCTCCACTTGGCGCGCCGTCGCCCCATAGCGCGTTAACGTCGGTGGACGCTCCGCAGCAAAGGCCGCTGCACCGTAACGAACTAGTTCGCGCCGGGTTGGCCTACGGTGGGGTGCGTGCATCCATGATCAGAATACGGCTGGGGATCAGACTACGGTCACGGTCGGAGCGATTTTATCTTCCCTGTATTCTCAACAGCATGACAGGATGCCGGCCAGAAGTGCCGAGGAGAGAAGTTTACTATCGGGCCATGAAAAACTTTCTCGCTGTATTTAACGCGTTTCCCTCGATTTTGCAGGCTGTTCAGGCCGTCGAACTGGCGATACCGGCGTCCAAATCGGGGCAACAAAAGATCAATCTGGTTCTGGGCGCCGCCGCCACTGCATGGGAGTTCAGCCAGGCTCAGCAGCAGTTTTCGAAAAGCGATACCCTGAGTGCCATTCAGGCGATGGCTAACCTCGCTGTGGCCGGCCTCAACGCGACCGGCGTTTTCAAAACGGCGGCCCCTGTATCATCGAAATAATGTCCGCAGCTACCAGGGCCGATGCGCAGGATTCTCCCGTCGAACTCGAGAAACGATACCTCCTCCAGAATTATTCGAGGCACCCGCTCGTGCTGGCACGCGGCGATGGGCCCTACATGTGGGATGTCGATGGCAATCGTTATCTCGATTTCATCGCGGGCATCGGCGTCAACGCCCTGGGTCAGAACCATCCCCGGATCGTGCGGGCGATTCAGGAACAAGCCGCGCGGCTGATCCACACTTCCAACCTTTTCTACAACGAGTTTCAGGGGCCGCTGGCGCGGCGTATCGCCGAAATCAGCGGCCTCGATCGCACCTTCTTCACCAACAGCGGCACCGAATCCACAGAAGGCGCCATGAAGATGATGAAGGCGCACGGGCATGATATCGATCCCGCTAAGTATGAAATCGTCGCGCTCGAAAACTCGTTCCACGGCCGCTCCCTCGGGGCCATTTCGATCACCGGGCAGGCGAAATATCGTAAGGATTTCGAGCCTCTGCTGCCCGGCGCTGTGTTCGTCCCGGCCAATGACATCGCGGCGCTCGAAGCCGCTGTCACCGAAAAAACCGCAGGCATCTGCATTGAGTGGATTCAGGGGGAGGGCGGAGTTCTTCCCATCGATCACGCCTTCTGCCGGCGCGCGCGCGAGCTGGCCGATCGATTCGACGCGCTGCTCTGCTTCGATGAAATACAGTGCGGCGTAGGGCGCACGGGTAAATACTTTGGCTATCAGCTGATCGACCCACCGATACTGCCCGACATCATGACGGCGGCGAAGCCGCTGGCCTGCGGCCTTCCTCTCGGCGTCATCACGGCGAATGAACGCGCCGCTAAATCGATCCGTCCTGGAATGCACGGCTCCACCTTTGGGGGCAATGCGCTCGCGGCCCGCGTGTCTCTCGAGTTTTTAGATATTCTCGAAGGCCTGCTGCCGCAGGTGACGCGCGTGGGCGCCTACTTCACAGGCCGTCTGCGAGATATGGCAAAGCGCTTTCCGGTCATCACGGAAGTGCGGGGCTATGGCCTGATGATCGGGGTTGAGCTGTCGGTACCCGGCAAAGCGATCGTCGACGCCGCCAGACAAAATGGCCTGCTGATCAACTGTACGCACGATACGGTACTGCGTTTTCTGCCGCCTTACATCATTACGGAAGAGCACGTCGATGAAGGCATCGCCATTCTGGAACGCGTGTTCGCCGCTCAGAATTTCGGCGCATAATAGCCCTTACGGGCCATTACCTGCAGGTCTTTCCGTGTCTTCACTTTGACCGTAACCGGATGATAGAGACCATCGGTCTTCAGCGGTTCGGGGCGATAAAAAATGTTGTACTGATGGCGCAATTCGTTGGCGATATTCTCGAACGACTGATCCAGATCTTCCACCTTAAACGGGAAAAACGCCCGCCCGCCGGTCTCTTCGGTGAGGTAACGCAGAACTTTGTCGCCATCCAGATCGTCCCGTTTGGTGTTGGTGGAAATCGCGTAGATCACGGTGTCGGCCTTCTGCGCCATCTCAAGCGCCTGATCGCGCGTTACACGGCTCGCCGTATCGTCCCCATCGCTGATGACGATCATGGCGCGGCGAAACTTATCCCGCGGCCGGTCCATCATTAGCTTTTCTTTGGCCGCGAAATAAACAGCGTCGTAGAGTGATGTGCCGCCGCCCGGCCGCATCCCCTTGATGCCCGCTTCCAGCTTCTTCATGTCCCCGGTCAGGTCTGTCACCAGTTCGGCGGCGCTGTCGAAACTCACCAGCATCATGCGATCCTCGCGAGGTCTCATCACACTCTGCATAAATCGCACCGCGGCTTCCTGCTCGAACTTGAACTCGCCACGAATACTGTTGCTGGTATCCACCAGCACCGCGAGCCGCAACGGCAGGTCGGACTCGGCCGTGAACTGCTGGATCATCTGCTGCTTCTTGTTTTCGAAGACCTGGAAATCGTCCTGTGAGAGATCCGTGACAAACCGGCCCTTCTTATCTGTCACGGTGAACAGAATGTTGACGCGCGTAACGTCGAGCGTGATCCTGGTCTGCGGCTCGTCCTGAGCGACTGCGGGCGCCGGAGCCTTTTGCGCCTGGAGGGCAAGCCCCAGACACACGGGTGCGCACAACAGGACGGGCCGGAACAATTTCATAGGTACCTTCATTCTATCTTTTTGCGCAGCCCTGCCAGCCACGCAGTGAGATCAGGAGGCAGAGGCGATTCCACAACCACGTCGGCGCCCGTGGCGGGGCTGCGAAACATCAGCCGGTGCGCATGCAGGAAGTATCGATTCCAGGGCGACGGCGCCGCGCCATAGAGCCGATCGCCCGCGACGGGGTGCCCCTCCGCAGCCATGTGGGCGCGGATCTGGTGAGTTCTTCCCGTACCCAGCCCGATGCGGAGCGACGTGTAACCCTCGAAAATCTCGAGCGATTCCCAGTCCGTGAGCGCCGTTCGGCCGGTCTTCACCCTCGCGGACATGCGCGCTCTGTTCCGTGGATCGCGCGCAATCGGCTTCTCAATGCGGCCGCGTCCCGCCATCTTTCCTTCCACCAGCGTGAGGTAGGTCTTCCCGACTTTCCGAGAGGAAAACTGCAGCGCCAGATCGCGATGGGCGCCATCGGTCTTCGCCACTACCAGAGCCCCGCTCGTGAAGCGGTCCAGGCGATGCACGATTCCGGGCCGCAGATCGCCGCCCACACTCGAAAGCGACTCGAAGTGGTGCAGCAGCGCATTCACGAGCGTGCCCTCGTGAACTCCGGCGCCAGCATGAACCACCATGCCGGGCTCTTTGTCTATCACGACGGCGCTCTCGTCTTCGTACAGAATGCGGAGCGGAATTCGCTCGGCGCGCGCCTTGAGCGGAGTGAGTACAGCGGGTTCAACCTCGACTTCTTCCGTCCCCTGCACCAGAAAGGATGGCTTGGGCGGTCGGCCGAGGATGGTGACACGTCCATCCCGAATCCACGATGTGAGACGGGACCGGCTGAACTCCGGCAGGCGCTCATGCAGAAACGCATCGAGGCGCTTGCCCCGATCCCGCACCTCCGCCTTCAGCCGCATTTTCAGAACGTTATCTGGGTTCGCTCGAAGGCGGAACAATGCCCTTCAGGCGCATGTAGACACCCATGGCTCCGTAGACTTCGTTGGCATGGACGATGACACCGTAGAGCTGCGTGATCCTGGTCTGCTGTCCGCGTCCGGCTGAGACGGCTTCGAGCGCGTTGGCGTCGGTCAATGCGTCGAACGCTTTATCGCAGGCAGCGAACGACTCGCTCAATGCGGCGACCAATTCGGCTTTCGTTGCTTTGGGATTGGGAGCAGCGGTCTTGCGCTCGCCTGTGAGAGCGCTGCAGGTGGCCAGCTGCGGCCGGGAAATGTGGGCCACGCGCTCGCCAAACGATTCCACTTCGGCCACAGGTTTGAAGCTGTAATTCTCTTCCGGCATCTTCTCCGCGGCCTTCTGAAAGTTGGTTTTGATCCTCGTATACGTCGCTTTGGCGGCAGTTGCCACCGACGGTGGGCCAGCGGGAGCCTGCGCCTGTACTGCGAGCGCGCCCGCCACAGCAAGCGCAAAAATCGAAGCGAGTTTGTGGTTCATGTGCTTATTCCCCTTCACGGAATACGCTATTATCGCGCAGTTCCAGTTGAGCCCGCAGATTCGTGTTTTCCTCTTCAAGTTCCTTCATCCGGCGGTCGAGAGGTTCGAGCGAATCCTGTATCTGCTTCGCGGTGAACCGCGGCGTGATGTGTTGCTGGCAGTTCCAGTCGAAGGCTTCGACCGCAATTACGAGCACGCGCTCGATCCGGGCCTTGTATCCGGGCATGCGCACACGTTCGATCCACTCGCTATCTCCTTCAAAGACCCGGGCGCGTCCGAGGATCTTCAAACGCGACTGCGTGGGGTAATCGACCATGATCATGGCCAGCCTGTCATCCGTCGCCAGATTGCCCGCACTGATGTACTGCTTGTTGCCCAGAAAATCCGCAAATGCCAGGGTGCGCTCGTCGATCGCTTTCAGGAAGCCGACGGGTCCGCCGCGGTGTTGAATATAAGGCCAGCCGGTGGCGCCGGTGGTGGCCATGTAAAAGCTGTCACGTTCGGCGATGTATGCCACTTCATCCTCACCGAGCCGGTCCTTCCCGGCGGAGCCTTCGAGACGCCCATATTGCCTGCGGCTGCCGTATTTTTCCTGCAGGGCTTTTACCGCCTGGGTGAAGACCAGGGAGCCGAAATTCTGGGTCATGAGTTTCTTTTGACAAGCGTCCCACAGCGCGGCGTACGAAGCCAATTCGCCCTTGCCGACCCCACACGCCGCGCCGGTCTCGCCCGTCTGCTTTTGGACGAATGCTCGGTGACCGGTCTCGCCGAGCCCTTCGAAATGACTCTTCCCGGCGTATCGAAACACGTCCGCGTCCTGGAACAAGCGGGCCTGATTGCCCGCAGGAGGAAAGCTCAAGCGGCATCGCCGCCGCATCGAAGCCGGTCGCCTGAAAGAGGTCGCCGAATGTGCCGAACGTTGCCGACCACCATAGCGGGAACTCGCGCAACGGCAGGAGCCGGAAGAAGCTGTGGGAAAACGCGCATGGCGGTGACCATCGGCTACCACTCGCTCCAGGCGCGCGACATGGTCATTGCATCCGGCATGGCGCGCGGCGCAGGCATCACCTACGAGCGTCCCGAAGATCTGGCCACCCCGCTCCAGAACGCCTGAACCTTATACTGGTGAAGGAATTTTCAAGGAGTTCATGGCAGTACTGATAGACGCAATAAACATTAAGCGCAGAAGCTTATTCGAGCTGGATAACACACCGTTTTACTGCCTCGAGGCGGAGGTGAGCACGCCCACCGCCCGGGGCGGCCAGACGCTGGTGCGTCTGAAAGTTCGCAACCTGCTTACCAATGCGGTCTTCGAGAAGACCTTTAAGGCTAACGACAAGTTCAAGGAGCCGGACCTGCAGCTGGTTCCGGCTTCTTACCTGTATAGCGACGGCGAG
>JBDUBZ010000281.1:0-5622 GCA_040003745.1 Terriglobia bacterium | reverse complement strand
GAACAGTTGCGCCGGCCACGACCGCTCCCGTTTGATCCGTAACCGTCCCCAATATGGTTCCCGTCCCCTGACCGTAGGCTACTGTGCTTAGCAAAGCGAGGCTAAGCACCCCTATGACGTTACTTAGCATTCGCCGTGGAATACCTCGTAGTTGATTGTCCGTATACATCTACCCTCCCCATAACCCGTTTCGGGCCAATCTCTGCCGACCACTATATACATGGTGCCGGCGTTCTCGCAGATGATGTCAGCTTCTGAGGGGGCAGTGAAGGCCCGTACGGCACTATACAAAAGAAATGCTTTATTATTAACAATTTAGTGGACAGTACAAGATATGTATTGTACATATTTATAGTGTGATAGCATTGACTCGATCATCGAACGGCAGGTTCCCAGGTGTCCCGCAAGTCTGACCTCCAGGATAGTCCGCCCAGTCTTCCACCGGAGAAAGCGGAAGAGGTTCTGGCGGAATTAGAGCGTGTGCTCGGCAGTTCCCTGTTTCGCGCGAGCCGGCGTTGCCGAAATCTGCTGCGCCGTATTACGGAAAAAACCATCGACGGGGATTTCGATTCTTTAAAGGAACGCGCCCTGGGGGTGGATGTCTTCGGACGTCCAGTGGACTACGATACGGCCCAAGACCCCGTCGTACGCGCGAGTGCCGCCGAAATCCGCAAGAAGCTGGCGCAATATTATCAGGAAGCGGGGCATGAATCTGAGATCCGGATCGGGCTTTCTCCGGGATCTTATCTGGTGGATTACCATTTTCCCGCGGAAAAGATAACTCCCGTCGTCCCGGCCCCGGATGCCAGACCGAAGCACGGCAGCCGGACGGTCCTGGCAATCGCGATCATCGCGTCCACGGCCCTGCTGCTTGTGGCGGTCAGTCTGGCGCCGAGCTGGCAGCACTCGGATCTGGACGATATGTGGCGCCCCGTACTGAAGTCGCCCGGCACGGTTCTGATGTCTGTGGGGCTTCAGGCTGCTTACAACCCCCGGTCCGCGGAAGCCCAGGACGAAGCTCAGGGCGTGATCCCGCCACGCAAGGACAGGGCGGCGCATCACCCGCTCAGCGAGGAGGATCTGGTTTTGCTCCCGGACCGCTACGTCGCTTTGGATGACGCACTCTGTCTCGTCCGCCTCGCCTCGATGCTCGAAAAGTATCGCAAACCATACCGTGTGCGGGCGCAGAAGTCTACGTCTTTCGCGGACCTGCGCGACACGCCCGCCGTCCTGATCGGCGCATTTGACAACCCCTGGACCCTTCGAACCGCCGACCAGTTGCGCTTCACTTTCCGCAAGGACAGCGAACTGGATACCGGGATGGTGTATGACAGTCAGCACCCTGGGAATTCGGGATGGAAGCTCGTCAAATATTGGCCCAACTGGGATATGCCGGTGGATTATGCGATCGTGACACGTATAGTGGATGCGACGACCGGCCGGCCCGTCATCATTGCCGCGGGCCTCACGCAATACGGCACCAACGGCGCGGGCGAATTCCTTAGTAATGAGGATTACTTTTCCGAGGCCGCCCGTCGGTTACCAAAGGACTGGCAGAAGAAGAACCTGCAAATCGTTCTCAGCGTTCCGGTCGTAAATCGGATTGCCGGCCGCCCGCGGGTTTTGGCCACTCACGTTTGGTGACCGGTTTCATTCCGGTCAGCGCTTTCCAGAGCGGTCATAAACGGACCACCTCTCCTCTCCGGGCGGATTCGTAGACGGCCTCCACCACAGCCAGCGTCTCCAGGTAGTCGTCTCCATTGGCCTCGAACGCGCCGCCTGTCAGCATGGAGTCTACGAAGTGGCGCTGCAGGGCGTATACGCAATCGCCGCCGAAGTTGACATTCCGGTGCGGATACTCAAGGTCGCAGCCGGACTGTCCCAGAGGCTTGATTCGCAGGTTCGCCTCCGTGTCGAGCGTGATGTGCCCGCCTGTCGCGTCAATCCGCATCTGCCCGAACGTGTACCGGGGAGAAGGCGACTCCACTTCGTTGTAACGATTGGCATCCCAGATGGCTGTCGCCCCATTCGCGAAACGGAAAAACACCTGGCCCGTTTCCTCGCCCTGAATCACAGGATTGAGCCGGCGAAGGTGTGCATACACCTCGGTGATCCGGCCGAGCAGGTACCGGAAGGTGTCGATGAAGTGCACTCCGGTCTCATAGACGAGTAGCCTGGGATAATCGCGAAAGAAGGGCTGGCGATCGAGATACGCATTTTCTCCCCAGCCGTCTCCCATGCGCATCAGAAAATGGATGTGGGTGAAGTCGCCGACCGTTCCAGAACCCTGAATCCGCTTCATCTCGCGATACCAGGGTTGCCAGCGCCAGTTTTCATGGACCATGAAGCGCACGCCGGCCGCGCGCGCTGTTGCGACGATGCGGCGACTGGCTTCGAGGGTTGGGGCCAGAGGTTTTTGACAGATGATGTGGATACCCCGGGACGCGGCATATGCGCACATCTCTTCGTGTGTTTCCGGCGGCGTGACGATATCCACGAAGTCGGGACGTTCGCCATCGATCATTTCGCGCCAGTCGGCGTAATAGCGAGCAATGCCGTATTGCGCCATGAGCGGGCGCGCCTTTTCTTCGTTCAGATCGCAGACAGCCGCCATCTCCACTTCGGGGATACGGCTCCACGCTTCGTATTGGAAGCGGGAGAAGTACCCGGCACCCATCGCGGCGCCCTTTATCCGTATCATGTCCTCACTCCAGGACCACCGATCGCACGGCGAGCCAGCACGACATTCCGGCCGGGTTGAGCGCGGCCATCACCAGGCGGCGCCTCAGGATCCGCCAAAGACGCGACAGGCCGTGCCGCTCAGGATGGACCGCTTTTGCTCATCGGAAATATCGAGCGTGAGGATCTTGCCCATCTCTACGCTGGTGTTCTCGGGGAGATCGGAACCGATCATCAGCCGGTCGGCGGGAACGCTGGCAAGCACTTCGAGCACCTGATGGGGCATCAGGCTCGACAACTCGAGGACGATGTTCGGGCAGAAAGCCGCGGCAACGATGGCCTCATGGATGAACATGCCCCCGCCACAATGCGCCAACACAATGGTCAAATCGGGGAAATTCCGCGCCGGCATCATGCACAAAGCGGGGAGTGAAAAGGGCAGCCCAGCGCCGGTATGGACGATTACGGCCATGCGGTTCCCGAGCGCGGTTTCGAAAAAGAAGCGGCTTCGGTCCGACATGGGATTGAGCCCGTGGTACTGCGGCTGCAGCTTGAGCGCACGGAAACCATACTGCTCCCGGCAGCGCCGTACTTCGTCCTGAAAGACGCCCAGAGGCAGGTGGGGGTCCAGACACGCCACGCCTGTAAACCGACCCGGATGTTCCATAACGGCGCGGCCGATCAGATCGTGCTCGCTCCGGTGGTCGTCGACTACAGGGAACGGAATCGCGACGGCCCGATCCACCCCGTGCTTATCCATGACGCGCAGAAGTTCCCCGGCAGTGGAGGAACGTCCGCTGTGCCGCGCACTCCCTATGTGGGTGTGCGCATCGAAGATGGAGTAACCGTCTCTCATGGCAGAACTGCTATCACGGCATCGGTCATTTCGCTTGTGGAGACGGATCCTCCCATATCACGGGTCCTGGCGGCGCGGTCCTTGAAAATGGTTCGCACGGCGGTCTGGATCCGGCCCGCGGCCGTGCCGTCTCCCAGCCAGTCGAGCATCATGGCGGCCGAAAGAATGGTCGCCACCGGATTGGCGATGCCTTTGCCTGCGATATCGGGCGCCGAGCCATGGGAAGGCTGGAAAACGGCGTAACGGTCACCGATGTCGGCAGAGGGCGCCATGCCCATCCCGCCCACCAGGCCGGCGAGAAGGTCGGAGAGGATATCGCCGAACATGTTCTCGGTCACAAGAACGTCAAAGCGCTCTGGCTGCGTGACCAGATACAGGGCCGCTGCGTCGACATAGATCCGCTCCGTGGCGACTTCGGGAAACTCGCCGGCCACTTCATCGAATATGCGGCGGAAGAAGGCCATCGAGGATAGTACATTCGCTTTATCCACGAGAGCGAGACGCTTCCTTCTCAGCATCGCCTGACGGAAGGCGGCGCGAATCACCCGCTCGGACCCGGCCCGCGTGATTCGCATCGTGTCCTCGACGCAGCCGGATGAAGTGTCCGGCGGACGCTGGCGCGCGGCGAAGAGGCCCTCGGTGCTTTCGCGCACCAGCATAATATCGATCCCACCCGCGGCGCGGTCCCGCAGAGGCGAATCGAGCGGGTGAAAAAGGTAGATCGGGCGCAGCCCGCAATAGAGATCGAGGCGCTCCCGCAAATCGATTTGTGGGGTCATCTCGACGCCGCTCGGCCAGCGCACTCCGGGGATTCCCATGGCGCCCAATAAAATCGCGTCGAAATCCCGCAGACGGTCGAAGGTTTGCTGAGGAAGTGGATCTCCGGAGCGCAGGTATTCGCCCGCGCCGACGAACAATTCTTCGTATACCAGTGTGGGCGCGACAATCTGCAACACGCGCACCGCCTCCGCCACCACGTCCGGCCCGATGCCATCGCCGGGAAGCAACGCGATTCGCCGGCCGATCATGAGCCCGTGATCTCTTTCGCTGCGCTGAAGAACTGCCGTTTCCGCTCGGTGTTGATCGTCCAGTTCACCGGGGGGCACTGGTATCCGTCGACATAGTCGTTCTTTCCTGGGTCGAAATAGCCCCAGGAGGCGTATTCGGAAAGCGCCGCCGTCATGTGATTCTCCGGCTCGTCGAAGCGGAAATGGTCGTCCTCGTTGATCACGACCGGCATCGGACGCCAAGTGGCGACGGCGCGCGAAGTGCGGATCATCTTGTGAATGCGCGCTGGATCGTCCGCCCCATTGCCGTGCAGCAGGAGGAAATCCGAGACTTTGACGACGTTAGCTTCGGCGGGTGCGCCGCCGCCATAACTGGTACCGACGAGCAGGCGCCGCCCGTTCCGGGTCATGCTTGCGGCCTGGACAATCAACTCGTGGACCCGCGCCGGTTTGAGGATGTCGTGATCGTACGCTTTGACATTGCATTCGTTGTCGATCTCGACCAGGACGTTGCGGCGTCCGGTGTCCAGAAGCCAATTCGTGGCGTTCGCGACGGCGCGCTTCACAGCCCCCTCGTTCTTCACCCGCTGATCCTGACCGAAGTAGAAGTAGCCGACGATCGCCACCATGCCCAGTTGGTCGGCGCGCTCGAGCACGCGGGCAAGCCGGTTCATATATGCCGGCCGCAGGTTGCCGTCCGGATCAATGGCAGTGTTTTCCCACGGCTGGTCTTTCGAGTACCCCTCCGGACTCCCGCCCTGCAGATTGACCGTGAAGGCGAGCACTCCATGCCGGCGCCATTCGGGCAGGGCGGCCAGAAATTCGCGAACGTTGCGCTCGGCATCCCATTTGCCCGTATCGGGATAGGCCCATCTCTTGCGGGTCTCCGGGTTTTCGTCGTCGAAAATCGCCTGCACGGCGCGGACGTTCATGAGCAGGCCTTCGATTTTCATCCCCTTCCAGGAGCGCCCGGCATAGGTACGCTTGCCGTTGATGAGGAACTGCTCTCGGTCGATGGAAACTTCCGTTCCACCTGAAGGAGCCGCAAGGGAGATTGCGGGAGTGGCACCCGCGAGTTTC
>JBDUBZ010000280.1:0-5647 GCA_040003745.1 Terriglobia bacterium | reverse complement strand
TGGCAGCCAGGTGACTTTCTCCGGCCGCGGCGAGATGATTCCGAACGAGCACACCTACTGCGAGATCGACCCCGTGCAGGTGGATCAGTGGGGTATCCCCGTACTTCGCTTTCATTGGCAGTGGAACGATCATGAATTGAAGATGGTGCGGCACATGCATAACACGTTCCGCGACATGATTGAGACCATGGGCGGACGCGTCACGTCGGCCGACATGCCCACGGAAACTCTGCAGGCGATCTCCACCGGGGGCGAGATTATTCATGAGGCGGGCACGTGCCGAATGGGCGACGACCCGAAATCGAGCGTCCTCAATAAGTGGTCGCAGGCGCACGAAGTTCCAAATCTGATGGTGATGGATGCGGCCCCTTTCAATGGCAATCCCGATAAGAACGTGACCCTCACGATTGTCGCGAATGCGTGGCGCGCAGCCACCCACCTGGCGGAAGAATTCAAGAAAGGAAATGTGTAGCGGTATGGAAGACACTTCGCGCCGCGATTTATTTAAGATTATCGTCACGGGCGCGGGCTCCGCGGTGCTCTCGCCGCTGATGGCGCAGCATGTTCATGAAGAAGTGGCCGCGGTTAAGTCGTTGAGCGGCGGGCCGAACTACGTTCCGAAGAAGTTTACCCGCCATAACTTCAAGACGCTGAGGGCGCTGGCTGAACTGATCGTGCCCGGCGCCAATGAAGGCGGCGCGGCGGAGTTTATCGACTTTCTTTCCAGCCACAACGAGGATCTGGCGGCGATTTTCAACGGCGGTTTTGGATGGCTCGACAGCTATATGCGCAAGACCTATGGCTCCGACTTTTTGTCGGCAAAGCCGGGCCAGCAGACCGAGCTCCTCGATAAGCTGGCCTTTGCGAAGAACGCAACGCCTGAGACCGCGCCGGGAGCGGCCTTCTGGAACTGGACGAGAAACATGGTGGTGGACGCTTATTACACGAGCCCGGCGGGTGTGAAGAATGTCGGCTACATGGGGAACAAGGCCCTGAGCTCTTTCAGTGTTCCCAAAGAGGCTGTGGAATACGCGCTGAAGCGCAGCCCGTTTGCACGCGAAGGGTGAGCTTTGTCCCCTGAAAAAGAGGCGATTTCCGCTTGAGATTTTCGACGCGCTTCGCCGGCCGGCGGCTTTGCGAATGACCGGTACGGGGAAAGCCCGTATCCCCGGATATACTGAGGGCTCCAGCCATGAAGTTCTTCCTCGATACGGCAAATCTCGACGAGATTCGCAGCGCTCTGCGATGGGGCATCATCGACGGGGTGACCACGAACCCCAGCATTATCGCGCGCGAGGCTCGTCCCATGAAGGATCAGATCGCCGCGATTTGCGATTTGGTGGATGGTCCCGTAAGTGCCGAGGTCGTCCGGACAGCGGCTTCCGAAATGATCGTGGACGGTCGGGAACTTTCGAAAATTCACAAGAACGTAGTAGTCAAAGTGCCTCTGACCAGGGATGGTATTGAAGCGTGCTCGCAGTTGAGTCGCGACGGCATCCGCGTTAACGTTACCCTTTGTTTTTCCGCGGCACAGGCGCTGCTGGCAGCCAAGGCCGGCGCGTATTTCGTAAGCCCTTTCGTCGGAAGGCTCGACGATATTGGACAGACGGGTATGGACCTGATCCGCCAGACGGTGGCAATCTATGAGAACTACGGGTTCAGGACACAGATCCTCGCCGCTTCGCTGAGAGGCCAGCAGCATGTGATCGAATCGGCCCTGGCGGGAGCCCATATCGCCACCATGCCCTTGAAGGTGATCGATGCTCTCTTCAGTCATCCATTGACCGATGCGGGCCTTGAAAAATTCCTGAAGGACTACCGCGGCGTTTTTAAGTCGTAAAAGTTTATGACCCGCCGTGAACTCATGACCGGCGTTCTGGCGCTCCCCGCTCTGACTGCTGCAACCGCGGTGGCCCGTCCGAAGGGACTTGTGATCGAGAGCCACGTTCATCTGTTTGCAGCCGATGTGAAACGGTTCCCTCTGTCGCCCGGCGCGCCTTATCAGCCACAGCCATTAACGGTTGAAGAGTATGGCCGTTTCGCAATGGCGGCTGGTATCTCTCATGCAGTGATCGTGCAGCCGGAGCCGTATCAGGACGATCATCGTTATCTTGAATACTGCTTCACGAAGGAGCCTGCACCCGATTTCTTTAAGGGAACGTGCCTCTTCGACCCGGTTTCGCCTCAGACTCCGGACCGGATTTCCGCGCTGGCTGGCCTGAATCCGGGACGCATTGTTGCACTGCGTATTCACGAGGTGCGCAAGCCGGGCACGCCGCCGCTCAGGAGCGGGCCCGTCGGTCCGCAGAACCCCATCAAAGACCGCGATATGCGCTCGCCCGCGATGAAGGCGACCTGGAAGCGGGTGCAACAACTGAAACTCGCGATCCAGATGCATTTTCTGCCGTACTACGCGCCGCAGATTTTTGAACTGGCGTCGCAGTTTCCCGCAGTGCCCGTGATCCTGGATCATCTGGGCAGGGCGGGGGAGGGTACACCCGCGGAGTTCGCCGGCGTTCTCAGGCTCGCCAGGCTGCCGCGGGTCTATATGAAGTATTCGGGGCCTTTCGCGTCGGATAAGAAGATCGCCCGCCGGGCATTTGACGCGTTCGGGCCGGATCGCATGCTGTGGGGCTATTTCGGGCACGACTTGCCTGGCTATGCCAAAGAGGCAGCGCAGCTCGATGCGATTTTCGACTATGCCAGCGAGGCGGATCGCGAAAAGATCCGCGGTGGAACCGCTCGCGAGCTGTTTCGGTTTACGTGAGCAGAGGATTGAGAGTGTTCACTCCGCCGATGCGGCTGAAATCGCGGTCGGCGGTCCAGAGCGCCCGTACGCCGTGAGTCCTGCAGATGGCTGCTATCCGCGCGTCGTGGATTTTTGCTCCTTCTATCTTTCCGGCCGTCAGAGTTTCCGCCAGAACGCGCCAGTAGGCATCCGATTCTCCGATCATCCTTAAAAACGGAGATTCCATCCAGATGTCTATCTGTTCGATGGCTGCGGCGAGTGGAGTGGGATCGCGGAAAATTCGCGAATTAGTGACCACCGCGAGGAATTCGTGCACACAGGGCCACGGTATTGCCCAATACTCGGGCGCTTCTGAAAGCCCGCGAATCGCAGTCTGAGCCGCCTGAAAAAACGGAGAGTCTTTTCGGTGAGCGTACACCAGGATGTTTGTGTCTACGGCGATCAAGCCCCGCGTCCCTGGTAGACTTCATCCCGGATCTCTTCCCAGGTCATCTTGTGATGCATGCCAAGCTTGCCGAATGAGCCATCGCGCAATTGAAAAGGTTGCGCCTGCCTGGACTGAAGCACAACTCGCAGGCCTTCTTCAACGATCTCTCGAAGGGTTGTCGAACGTTCATGGGCGAGTTTTTTAGCGGCCAAAAGAAGCGCATCGGAAATCTCGACCGTGGTTTTCACTGACCCATCTTACCATATTTACCAATATGGCCATATGGGTAGCGATTCTCTGCGAACCGCGGGACTCTCCGATTGGCATTGAACATGCACCAAAACGACCCGAGGGTTTACATGGAAAACAGCACACGGCAGAAAGTCGAAGGCGAGCTTCATGAGGTGAAAGGAAAGGCTAAGGAGGCGGTGGGCAAAGCAACCGATAATCCCGAGCTCGAATCCGAAGGCCGCGTAGAAAAAGTAGCCGGCATCGTCCAGAAGAAGCTCGGTGAAATTGAGAAATTGGCGGGGAAATAAGGCGCGCCGTTTCTCTGAGTGTTGCGGTTTTACCCGGAATAGGCCATCGCAGCTCTTCCCCTGGCAGGCTCGGGCATTCCGCGCAGGCGCGGCCTTTCACTGCCGCAGTCGCAAACGGCGGTTTCGAAATCGGCGTTTGCCGGGAAGCCCGACTGATCCTCGACGTGCAGGCCGTTGTGAACCTCGCACTCGCGGGCAATAACGCGGCCGTCGTCGGCCCTCAATTCCTCGAAGATCGGAAGGCCGAAGGCTTTCCACAGGATGTCGCGGTGATGTTTGAGGAGCGGAGAGTTCTGGAGGTTCGTGACCACCACAAAGGCGATGGTCGATTCCGGGAATTCCGTAAGGCCACGCAACTTCTGGTCTGCCAGGGCGAGCGCCAGATCCCGCGGGCACACGATAGCCAGTTTTTCAATCGCCCCGCGTGAAGCGCCAGGACCGGCGGTAGAGGCGCCATTCCGGCGTCTCCCCGAGAGAAAAGGAACGTTCACTGGTACAAAACCGATTGGGCTACTGCCTATCCACTGCTGTAGTAGACAATATCGGGATAATTCTCCGGGAATTTCCTCCCAAAATGGCACATGCGGTGTCTCTACTGACCCCAATTTCGGCAAGAACCGCGACCTGATCGTCGAAAACCTGGCGGACCCATCCGCGAGGAAACCAGGACGAATCGGAGCCGAATAGCAGCCGGCTGGGTCCGACGACCTCAAGCGCCCGCCGAAACACGCGCCGGAGATCGATTTCTTCGGTCTGATAACGCATCCACTTGTTGGAACTCGAGGTGTCGAGGTAAACATTCGGGCAAAGATCGGCCACCATGAGCGCTTCGCGGAAGTACCCGGCGCCGAAATGAGGGATGACGAAGTTGATGCCCGGAAACTGGACTGCGAGGGCGTGGAGGTCGATCGGGTTCGAGAAAGCCATGTCGAAAGCCGAGGGGAGCCCCAGCTTCCTGCGAAATCCAACGCTCAGCGCTCCGCAATGGACGTAGACGAGCGGAGCCGGGTGCCGGGCGGCCCGTTCCATGAGGTCAATGACCCTTTCGTCATGCAGTGAATAGCGGTGCATGGCCGGAAAGAGGAAGATGCTTCGCGGCACGGGCCCGGGCACGAGAGGGTTCACCATCGAGACGGCATGAAGGCGCTCCGGGCGGCTCTTCGCGGCTTCGGCTCTTTTAACGGCCTCGGCCACGGAACCGGTGTCGTTTGGAATGCTCGCGATCAGCACAGCGGCGGCGACTCCCTGCGAATCGAGTTCCGCGATCCAGCGGTCGGCGAGTTCCGGGCAGCTGGACGGGATGTCCCACCCGAGCGAAGTTCCCACTTCGGGCACGCCCTTCTGGTGGGCCAGCGACTCGAAAAAGGCTGGCGAAAAGAAATGCAGGTGGGCGTCGAAGACTTCGATTTCGCCCCACGGCGTTGCCGCCACCTCCTAGAGATCCCCGAGCATTTTGGCAGCGAGCTTCAGGCGGGTGCTGAGGGCCCTCAGCACCTCGGCCACTTGCTCAGCCTGTTGATCCGCCTCCTGAGCCTTACCCGCCTCGACGGCCTCGCGGATTCCCGGCAGCGTCTTTACCGCGTAGCCGGTGTACTGGCCGGGCGCATAGATTCGATGCCGGAACCAGGGGCGTCCGGGCAATCCGGGATCAAGCGTCAGATCGCGCTCGCTCCGGTAAAGCGTTTCGTTGATTGCCGCCAGTTTTTGCGCGTCACCCGAGCCGACCTTCGCCAGGGCGCGATCATAGGAGGCATTGAAGTCCGCGGCCGTTTTCATGAGCTGGGCGAGCGCGCCGCGCACCACTCCGAGATCGATCCTGCGCCGCTGATTCGGCAGCTTCTCGATTTCATCCAGATAACGGCCCACGGTGGCCGAAAAGGCTTCGAATTCGAAGACGCCTATGAGTGTGAGGAAGACGCCGACATGCGGGCC
>JBDUBZ010000279.1:0-5661 GCA_040003745.1 Terriglobia bacterium | reverse complement strand
CGAGTGATCGACGAGCACATTCTGCCAGCAAGCTTTTACGATATTCGAACGGCCAGATCATTCACGAGTCACGCCTGTGTGTTTATCGCGTTCTACTTTGAAGCGGCCGGACGGCTGACTTCCGAGGAGCGGCAGCGGGCGATCGCATTGGCGAGCCGGCATTCTTCCGGCGAGAAATCCTTTTCGAAGATTGTCCGCGACGGGTTTCTGACGATCGATTTCGAGCCTTTCTGGAGGAGCGTTGACGAGCGCCTCCAGCGGCTGAATGCCGCTCGTAGCCAGGTCTCTATAGACCCCGAGATTCTCAGCGGAACTCCGACAATCAGCGGAACACGGGTACCGGTCTACGATGTCGCCGCATCCGTTGCAGCCAGTAATCCGATGGAAAGGATTCTTTCTTCTTATCCCAGTCTTAATCGGGAACAGGTGGAACTCGCCGCGCTTTTTGCGGAAGCGAACCCACTGCGGGGAAGGCCGAGGCAGCGCATTGCTCCTCCTTCGGCCATGAAGGTCGTCTCGTCTCGTCGCAAGCCGCGGTCCACACCGCCTGACTAAGCTCCTCATCGACGAATGTCTGAGTTCGGAACTGGCTCTCATGGCTCGCGAGCGAGGCCACCACGAGGCTTCTCACGTGGTATGGATCGGCAAGTCCGGATGGAAAGACTGGGAGCTGAAACGGTTGCTGCTGGCCGGGGACTGGGTGCTGGTTACCAGAAACAGTGAAGACTTCCGCGGAGCTCGTGAATCGCCAGGTGCGAAGGGGCAGTATTCCGACGTGGTGCTCCATGCCGGACTGATCTGCCTCAATGCGCCAGCGGGCATGGACCTCGTTCTTCAGAGGGACCTATTCTCCGAGGTACTGGACGAGCTCGATACCGATCGCGACCTGACTAATCAGATTCTGGAAGTGACGCTCGAAGACAGCGACATCCGGGTCGAGCGGTACAGGTGTCCGGTGGAGTAATTCGACGTTTCCGGATACGAGATCACGCGAGAGACTCAGCCAGTTTGAATCCAGCTTCCACGCGCCGACCATGCTATCGACCCACAGGCCTCGGGACGCAAGACGGCATACACCCGGTGGT
The DNA here is from genome assembly GCA_040003745.1 of Terriglobia bacterium. Lineage (GTDB taxonomy): Bacteria > Acidobacteriota > Terriglobia > Bryobacterales > Bryobacteraceae > BOG-234. The sequence goes on along the minus strand of JBDUBZ010000279.1, from coordinate 4,576 downwards.
CTGGGCTATGCGCGTATCTCGCAACTGGTTCGGGTTCAGGTTTTAAAGCGGGCAGTCCGCTGTAACTAATCGGCGCTTTTTTGTTACCAGATATATTCTTTTGCGCTGTCGCGCTTGTCGTAACCGTCGAGTACATGCACTACCCGCAGCTTCTTCATGGTGACCGGAGACAACTGGCCGATCGGAATGTAGACTATGGTTCTTCCGAAGCGTGCGGCCACACTTCGGAACACGGATCTCGGGGGCTTTGCCGCCACGTACACGACATACTTCTGAACGGAGTAATCCAGCCCTGCGAGCAGGAGCCGTTCAGCTTTTGTTTCCGCGAGATCGTAGTCGGGATCGGCCCAGACATCGTACATGCGGCGCGCCGGGAGGCTCATGAGGAAGCCGCCATATTCGGCACGCCCGATCCCCGGCCCGATCAGATGTTCGAATGGCTGGGTCGAATAGAAAGCCATGTCGGATTCGTTCTGGTGCTCGCCCAGCCAGGTTGTCATGTAGTCGTAGCGGCCATCGCGGTCGTCATCGAAAATCACCACGACCGATCCGACTTCGCCATGGATCTTCTGCACGTTTCGGACGAAGATTCTGCCTTCATGCCAGTTCCGGATGGTCTCGCGTAAATCCACGCCGTCCATGAGGGAAGTGGTGAAGGGCTCGACACTCGAGCGCTCTTCGGACAAAACACTTTTGCCCTTTTTCTTGAGGAAACGGCCAAAATTCTCGATGACCATGTCTTCCGGCGGATACGAGCAGATGCTCGAGCCGTTGAGCTCTGCGGCCCATTCGCCGGCGAACTTTTCTTTTTTGCGGCGCTTCAAACCCAGATTTCCCATGCGTCTTTTCATGCTGGGAAGACGGCGCCGCAGCCGGATATGGTTGGTGTTGAGCCACACCTCATCGCCCGAAATGTGGACGGTCTCGAGGTCGGAGGAGGTCTGCTGTGGCGCATAGCGCGAGGCGGTTTCCCACACATCCCAGGCGTAGTTCTCGTCGACAATGGACCGGGCGGCAATGGCGAGATCATAAAGCGAAGCCGCGAGATCCCGATGCATGACCGCGAGATTGCAGCTGTATTTCGCGAGGAGCCGCCGCTGCCAGGGATGCATCTTTTCGCCGGTATTCAGTTCGTAGGCCTGCCCGGATTCGCGGAACAACGCGATCTGGGTGTGACGGCGGTCGATGGCGCTCATCGGCAGAGACCTCGACACATCCAGCCGGAAAGCTTCGTAGCGTTCCTGCAAAAACGGATATTCGAGGGTGATTTCCCCCAGACAATCCGGATGAGGATTAACGAGCCGAATCTCAGCTCTCCGGCGGCGTTTTGGCTCGGGCTGTGGCTTTTCCATAGCGTCCAGAGCCGGGTCGAGCAGGTTCAGAGAAATCACCACCATCACGCGGGCCAGTGGGTCGGCGCCCTGCAGTTTCCAGGCGATTCCTTCGGCGAATTGCTCCACTTCGGGAGTGCGATCCGCGGGATGAACCCGCCAGGCCTCTACATACCGGGCGAGCGGGATGGAAGTGAGCGCATAAGAATCCGGATAGCGATCCGCGATGTGGGGTCGCTCTGTGGAGTCGGGATCGGCAAAGACAATTTCGGCGCCGATTTCCTGCGCCGTGCGAATGGCTTCGACAAACGGGTCGGCTGGCTCGACGGGAACGTAAATCGCTTCATCCCGGGAATCGGAATCGCTGTAGAGGATAACGGAAATCTGTGGCAGTCTGGCGATGGCCTGAAGATAAGTATCTTCGAGCGTGGCCGGAAGCTCGATCGCCACCACATCAGGCCGTGCGGCGAGTATTGCGCGACGCACTTCGACGGCGAATTCTATGCGGCCAGGAACAACCGGCAGGTAAGTGAACCGACCGCGCTCGAGGCTGCCGAAATCAGGAAGTGGAAGGCCTGTTTCGCCGGACATAGCGCAGCGCCTCCTCACCAAGCGTCTGGAGCAGCGACATATCGAGAGCCGTACGCTCGTGTTCGCGATCAGTGGCCAGACTTTTCAGCTTGATCGCATAGCGCGCAATATTGATGCCGTCGCGAACACTGTAACGCTCGTCGGCGGCGTGGGCCTGCTCGAGAAAATCAGTTACATATTGCAGGATGCGGTCTTCGGCGAAAGGCAGATTCTCTTTGAGGATGCGGAGTTCTTCGTCCTTCTCGGGAAAATCGATCAGAATCTGAGGCTGCAGGCGCGAATGGATGTATTCGGGCAGTTCGAAGGTGGAGGAATCGTCGTTCATGGTGGTGACAAGACGGAATTGGGGATGCGCCTTGATCTTGATACCGGCGACGATGCTTTCCACATAGCGGCGGTTGTCGAGCAGGGGCGCGAGGCTGGCCCAGCTTTTCTCGCTCATGCGATTCCCCTCGTCGAGGATGGCCACGCCACCGGTGATCAGCGCGCTCACAAGCGGAGACGCGACATATCGCAATCGTCCAGCGCCTTCGATGACCGGAGTAACGATCAGATCCTCAGGCCGCGTATCGAGAGTCGCCTGCATGATGAAGACATCGCGGCCCAGACGTTTGGCGGCCGCGTACGCGAGCGTCGTCTTCCCGACCCCGGGCTTGCCGATCAGACGGGGGCTCATGGGGATATCGGCCTCGGTTACGACCATCCAGGCGGCGAGCAACTGCCGCATGAGTTCCTCCTGCCCTACCCAGCGGACCGTCAGTTCGTCGGGATGGGCAAGGTGAAGGGTAACGCCGTCCAGCTCAACTTTCATGAATGTTTCAATTCTCCCATTGTGCCGACGGCAGTGTTACTGCAATCTCATGAGCGGATCGCCGATGACAACGTTCATCCAGCTGAGGCCTGGGATACCCAGGTAAAAGCTTTCGGCCAGATTGCGGCCGGAATAATAAGCGGGCAGGACGAAATCGGGATGCGGGCAGTAGCCAAGGTAAGGTTCGTCCACCTGGCCACCGACGCCGGATGCGCCCTCGTGGACGTAGTCGGCGGCGAGGCTTTGAGGAGCGCCCGCATACCAGGTCTTCCGGTCGCGCCAGGTTCCGAGTTCCCAGTTGTCGGGTGGCTTGCGGAACGTTCGCGCGTCGGTGGAAACGAACTCTGTGGCAATCGCTCCGGGGAGCCATTGAAGGTGCAGGAAGCGGTGTTTGCGATCGCTGTCGTTCGAACCCCAGGAGGCATACCCGATAACGTCTTTCAAGTCCGAAAGAACTTTGGCGGAATCATCCAGAACGAGCCGGGCAGGAGGCAGGAGCAGGGCTGCCATCCTCAGCCATTGATTTCCCGCGGGGTCGGTGTCGCCCGCCCGCAGGTCGATCACGAACCTGCCGGTATTGCGCGCGGCGAGAGCCCGGTCCACCAGAGCTTTCATGTCCTTCATGTCATAACCATCCAGACGTGTTACCAGGTAGATCGGGAAAAGCGGATGCCGGAATGGCGTATCGCGCTGCTGGAAAAACGGGTTCGTCACGACCCCAGGCAGGGCGATTTTGACGCCGCCGAGCTTCTGATAGAGCAGCGTGAGTTCGGAATCGACCGCGGCTTCTTCATTGAGAAACTTGTCCCCTGTGCCGGCGACGATCAACGGCACGCCACTGGTCAGGACGACGTAGAGAATCTTTTCCCGCAGTCCGTGCGCTCGCAGGAAATCACCTATGGGAGTTTCGATTTCCCGGATGTACACTTCGCGCCCAATCGTTTCGAGGGGCGCGGTATTGATGACGCAGACGTTACCGGGTGGGATAGAGCGCTTGTGAACGTAGTAACCACCGATCTCGCGCGAGGTGGGGGATTTTCCGTTCACCACCACCAGAACCTGTGCCGGGGTCTGCGCCGAAAGTCCTGCCGCAGTGAAGAGGAGAGCGACGATACCGGATTTCACAACGTTATTGGAGTGTTTTCAGGAATGCCACGATGGCCTCGGCGTCTTCGTGCTTCAGCGTGTAGGTCGGCATGGGAGGACTGGCGTTGCCTCCCCGTGGAGTCTTACCAGTTTCGAGGAACGCAATCATTCCGGCCTCGCCCCAGCGCTTCCAGATCGCACCCGCCGGGGTGACATCGGGCACTGTGGAATGCCAGCCCGAGACGGACGAGGCGGGCGCAACTGTCATGGTCGCGCCCTTCATCCACTGCGATTTTATGAAGTTGCCATTCTCCATTTTGGGTGTGTGACAACTTTGACATTGCGCGACCTCTTCGACCAGATATTTCCCGCGCGCCACCTTATCATCCTGCCCGAAAGCAGCGAGCGTCAGGGTAATTCCGATCCAGAGATTGCGCATGCTGACAATGCTATCGCAAGAGGAGAGCGTCCCGGTTATTGGACGACACCACCCGAAACCGCGGCCCCCGAACTGGTCGATGCCTTCAGAGCAAGCAGCCTGGAGGTAAATGGAAGCAGCGCGTCAAAAGTGACGCACCAGTCGGAGAGATTGCTGCCCGTGCGTCCGGCAACCGGGTCGGTGTCCTTCAGATTGCCCTGGCCCCCACCGGCGGCACTGGGCGCCGTGTACGCATATCTCAGACTCGGGCTGGGCCCGGTTGGTGTGCCGCTCAGGAGGATTTGAACGGTGTCCGAGGCGGTGATCGAGACCGACGAA
>JBDUBZ010000278.1:0-5676 GCA_040003745.1 Terriglobia bacterium | reverse complement strand
GTTTTAATCAGTCTTTTTGATTGGACGCCCCGCTCCTGAAGGTCTCCTCTTGTTTCAGCAGTTCCTATACTTTCCATGCGTGCCGGGTACTCCGTTGCGCAGGCTCGCCTACGGTGCCCGTGAGAAGTACGCCATTCCGGCATCGGCGCATTTTCCCGTTCTGAAGATCGAAGACCACTCTCTGGTCGGTTAAGCGGGCGGAAGTCAGTCTTCTCCAAAGAGCCACCCGAAATCCCGGCGCAGCGCGGGGACGAATTTCCGGGCGCTGGAGACGGAAATGTGGCTGTCGTCGTAGTCCGTGGCTGTTCCGTTCGTAAACGCCGGACAGGAGTCGCCCGGGCAGAAGAACGGCAGGGGGTCGATGACACGGGTGTCCGGAAATCGGGCCGCGGTCTGCCGGATGGCTTCAACCGCCGGTTGGCGCCAGGCCTCGATATCGGCTTTCGGCTGGGCGCAGGCCTTTTCGCCGAACACGCTGGCGCAACGCAGCGGGGCGACGCGAAATTCGGGGCCGCCGAGCAAGATCAGCGCGCGGATGTGGAGGTTCGCGAGGGCGGCGAGTGTCCTTGTCAAACCTTGTCGCAGAGCTTCCGCATTCTCCGGGACCGTGCTGGCGCCGCGGGTATAAAACCTGGGGAAGGGCATCGCATGCTCGCGGAGAGGGAGCGGGAAGACTCCCATGTAACCCGGCCATCGCGCCGCGAGGACGACGCCGATTTTCCGCTCCGGACCGGTTTCGCGCAGTTGCTTCAGGCCGGCCAGGACCGCCGCGTTGAACGCCGTGCAGTTCGGGACGACCCCCGCGCTGCTCGAAACCAATAAGCCCGCAACCGGGGGGCACGACCCCATTGACACTTCGCGGACCTCGACCGCAAATCCGCGAACGGCGGGCGCCCACGCGTCCGCGTGAGAATCTCCCCAGACGATGGCGAGCCGGGTATCGCCCGGCGCCCGGTTCGGCGGAACGTCGTCGCATTTCGGCAGGAATATCCGGCCATTCCAGGTTTGGTTGGCGACCATGCAGTCGTCGAACAGGGGTGGCCGCTCTTTTAATGCGAGGCTGGAGTAGCGGTCTGGCGGCCGGTGTTTCTCCCAAGCGCCAAGAGCGCCGGCGAAGCCCAGCAGTGCTACCACCGTGGCGGCTCCACACAGCAGGACGCGCCTCGTGCCCACCTTCCTGCCGCGATGATGGCGGATGGGGTTCTCGATGAACCGAACCGTTACGGCCGCGCACAACAGGGCCGACAATACGATTCCGCAGTTGATCCAGACGTTTGATTCCGAGAGTTGTCTGTTGCGGACGATGCTGAGCAGCGGCCAGTGCCACAAATACCAGCTATAGGAAAGCAGCCCGATTTTCACCAGCGGTTTCGAGGCAAGAGTCCGGCTGACCACGTTCAGCGGGGCCGCCATACCGGCGTAAATGAGCAGTGCCGCGCCCATCACCGGAACGGCGGCCGCAGGCCCTGGGAATGGAGTCGCGCGGTTGAAGGCCAGGAACGAAACGGCAAGCAACGCAGCTCCAAACACGCCGGCAGCGCGGCCGACGAATGCACCCGTGCGCGGTGACATGGTTGGTGGCATAGTTGCCGGCATGGTGGCGAGCAGGCATCCCACGCCGAGTTCCCAGGCCCGCGAAGGCAGCAGGAAGAAGGCTGCCGACGGACTTGTTCCGAGCAGCCAGGCGCTCACGAAGAAGGACCCGGTCAGAACAACACCAATCAGGATTCGAACGCGTGCGGTTCTCTTGACGACCAGGAGAAGAAGGAGCGGCCAGAGAAGGTAGAACTGCTCTTCGACGGCGAGACTCCACAGATGCAGCAATGGGAAAAATTCCGACTGTCGATTGAAATAGCCCGCGGTCGCCGCCAGAAAATAGTGATTCGCGAGGAACACCGCCGCCGCGCCCGCCGACTTCGCCAGTTCCAGTTTCTCGCCGAAGGGCGGAAGAAACAGGAAGCCGAGCAGCAGCGTTGCCGACACCACCGTTGCCAGGGCGGGCAACAGTCTGCGCACCCGGCGCGCGTAGAAGTTGCCGATGGAAATAGTGCCCGCCATCTGCGCTTCCCTGAGCAGCAGGCGCGTGATCAGGAAGCCCGAGATTACGAAGAAAATATCGACGCCCGTGAAGCCGCCGGATAGCAGGGGAATGCCCGCGTGGTTCGCGACAACGCCCAGGATGGCAACACCCCGGAGTCCGTCTATATCGGGGCGATACGCAATCTCCGCCGGCCGCGTAAATCAGGCCTCGCGCCGGATGGCGGCGTCGAGCGCCACCGTCAGCACCGCCTCTGTGAGCGCAGTGCTGATAAACAGCTCCTGGCGGGCGCCATTGCACAGCCCGATCGCCTTCCACCCATTGCTGGTCGGCACCGTGATGCGGATCTTCACCTCAGAGCCTTTCGCATCCCGCACGGGGCGAATCACACCTGGAATAATCGACCGGATATCGTCCCGCTCCACGAGGCGCAGCAGCACCGGACGAAGATCGTCCAGAATACTGTGCTCGATCTTCAGCTTGCCGTGCGCGGTGCGAAGCCTGAATGACATAGTCCGCTGGCTCGTATACTACTTTAAATGGCGCATCGAATCACTCTCATACCCGGCGATGGCATCGGACCTGAGGTGGCGGACGCGACAGTTCGCGCCGTCGAAGCGACCGGCGTGGAAATGGAATGGGACCGTGTGGATGCCGGGGTGGTCGCCGAGCGTCTGACGGGAAAGTATCTGCCGGATACTGTTTTTGAGTCGCTGGCGAAGACGAACGTGGGCTTGAAAGGCCCCGTGGGTACGCCCATTGCGAGCGGACACCCAAGCGTCAACGTTGCGCTGCGCAAACGGCTTAATCTCTTCGTGAATTTCCGCCCTGTGCGCATGCTGCCGGGCCTCAAAACGCGTTTCGCGGATCTCCCTATCGACCTGATCATCTTTCGGGAAAACACCGAGGATCTCTACTCCGGTATCGAGCATGAGGTCGCGACCGACGTGGTTGAAAGCATCAAAATCATTACCCGTACGGCCTCCATTCGGATCGCCAAGGCGGCTTTTGAGTATGCGGCGCGCGAGCATCGCAAAAAGGTGGTGGCAATTCACAAAGCCAACATCATGAAGATGAGCGATGGCTTGTTTCTGCGCTGCTGCCGCGAAGTCGCCGCCGATTTTCCGCAGGTGGAATACGGTGAACTGATCGTCGATAACGCCTGCATGCAACTGGTGATGCGGCCGGAGACGTTCGATGTACTGGTGCTGCCGAACCTCTATGGCGATATCGTTTCGGATCTTGCGGCGGGGCTGGTCGGCGGCCTGGGTATTGTGCCGGGGGCGAACCTGGGCGACACCGTGGCGGTCTTCGAAGCGGTCCATGGCTCAGCCCCCGATATCGCTGGCAAAGGCTTGGCGAACCCCACGGCACTGATGCAATCCGCCCGCCTGATGCTGGCGCATCTGAAAGAACGCGAGGCATCATTCCGGCTGCAGAGGGCCATTGAGGCCGTTTACGCGGAGGGCAGGCACCTGACGCGGGATGTGGGCGGCACCGCCAGCACGACTGAGTTCACAGACGCGGTCATCGAAAAGCTGTAGCCGCCGTTTCGAGTCTCGCGGCTGTGATGAGCCGCGTGAGTCAGCGTCTCAGACATCCATTGGGGTGGGATAATTACCCAGCTCGATCATCCAGCCTTCGGGATCGCGAAAGAAGATCTGCTCATTGCCTCTGAGCGATTTCTGGCGCTTATAGGCAATGCCGTGCTCTTTTAAGGTCTGTTCGGCGGCATCGGGATCGTCGATCTGAAACGCGATATGGTTCTCGAGCGAATTGGGCGGGCCTTCCATCTTCTGGAACGGTTCGTCGATCAGATGAATCTGAATCCCCGAGCCAAAAAGCCACGCGCCAGGGAACTTGAAGCCCGGCCGCGACAATTCCCTGAACCCGAGCACCTCCACATAAAAGCGGCGTGTTTCTTCCAGTTTCTGGGTCTGCCTGGACACGTGATGAAGCTTCGCCGGAATGATAGTCATTTCGTTGAAATGATAACCGACTGTTCCGTCTCCAGGCGATGGTGCGCGCTCGATTGAAAGCCGGCACGGTGGGCCATCGCTTCCAGTTCGTGGAATGTGTAAGCATCGCCGCGTGCCGTGGTAAACAACATCGTCAGCGCAAATCGCGCGGGCACCGGCGGGCTCACGCGGTCGTCTTCCGGCGAGAATTCGAGGGTGACAGCCCTGCCACCAGGCTTCAGCGCGGCATGCACTTTGCGGAGCAGCTTCTCATTCGTCTCCGTATCGAAGTGATGCAGGAAATTCGTCAGCAGCACCACGTCGTAGTCCGACCCATAATCGACATCGAAGGCGCTGCCCGGGAGCGTCTTGTAGCGCGCGGCGACCCCGGCCTTCGCGGCGTTCTCCTTCGCGACTTCAAGTACCGCGGCCCAGTCGAGAGCCGTGATCTCCGCCTGCGCATTGCGCTGCGCGATTGAGATGCCGAACAGCCCATGACCAGCGGCGATATCGAGAACCTTCAGGGGACCGGAGCCCGCAACCATGCCCGCGATCGCCTGCGCGGCAGGCATCATCATGGGAGCCATGGCGCGGGCGAACTTGACCCACAGTGGATTGTCGGGGTTCACGGTGCCTTCGCCCTCAATCATGGTTCCGCCTTTGCGGACGGCACTCGTAAGGTCATTCATCAATGACGTCGACATCTGCGGATCGCACAAAAACTCCGCCGCGCCGCCGAGATAAGCCGGTGACTCGCGTTTCAGGAACAGCGCCGTCTCGGGCGTGTTCCGATAGCGGCCGCCGGTTTTCTCCATCAGTTGCTCGACAACGAGGCTGTCGCACAGGATCCGCATGCCGCGCTCGGAGGCACGGCAGGTTACGGCCAGATCGGAAGCGGTCGAGCCGCCCTCGGCCAGCGCCGAGAAGACGCCGAGCTCGATGGCCGTCTTGACGATGGCCGTAAGCTGAAAGCCCCGCATACTCTCAAAAATGCGCATTGGTGAAAGGGACATAAGGAAGATCGTATCGCGCCGCTACACTGAATTTTGCCTCGCTATTGCGAAGTCAGCCTGCCGGTGCCGCTCGATCAGCCTTTTACATACTCCCTTCCGCTGACCCTGCAGCACCGGGTTCAGCCCGGCGCGCGCGTCCTGGTTCCGTTTGGCACGAGGAAGATGAGCGGCGTGGTGCTGCGCGTGCATGATGAGGCGCCCTCGATGGCCGTGCGCGAAGCGCTCCGGCTGATCGATGAGCAGCCCGTTCTCAGTGAAGAACTGATTGTGCTGGGCCGCTGGATTTCGGGTTATTATTGTGCCCCGCTGGGCGAAGTGCTGCGGTCGATGCTGCCGCTGGCCGCGGAGATCCGCTCCGGCAAAATCTACACGCTCACCGATGCCGGCCGCGATGCTTCGAAGCAGATGTCGATCGACTCTTCGCGCGAAGACGAATTGAATCAAGTGATTCAAATGCTTGCGGCGCGTCCGCTCTCAGCCGCCCATCTGAAGCGCAAAGTTCCGCTCGCCGAAAAGGTTCTCAAATCTCTTGAACGCAAGGGCTGGATTGTTGTGGAGCAGGTTCATCAGGAGCGCGACCCCATGCGCGCTCCCGCCGCGAAGCTCCGTATCGCTCTCACGGCCGGCGAAGTGCCTGCCAGGCTTCCGAAGGCAGAACGCGAGCTTC
>JBDUBZ010000277.1:0-5680 GCA_040003745.1 Terriglobia bacterium | reverse complement strand
AACTCCCTCTGGGCAGATCAGAAGGCCAAAGCCACCTACACGTTCGAGGACGAGGAGCGCTTCGACTGGCACTTCATTCCGAAACTGCGCAAAGGTCTCTCGATCGGGGAAATGCAGCCGTACCAGCAGAAGCTCGCCACAGCGCTGCTCGCCGCCGGTCTCAGTCAGCAGGGCCTCATCAAGGCCGAATCCATCATGAGCCTCGACCAGGTTCTGCTTATGCTCGAACAGGGCGGCGGGCCCAATCGCCGCGACCCCAACAATTACTACGTCACGATCTTCGGAACTCCGTCGGCGACCGGGACGTGGGGTTACCGCTTCGAAGGCCATCACATCTCGCAGAACTACACAATCGTTAATGGCAAAGTCGCGGCTTCCCCGAGCTTCTTCGGCTCCAACCCGGCCGAGGTTCGGGAAGGGCCCCGCAAAGGTCTGCGCGTGCTTGCCGCCGAAGACGACTACGGTTTCGAAATGATGGAATCCCTCGACGCTTCGGAAAAGGCCACAGCCATCGTAGATAAGAAGGCGCTCAGAGACATCATCACCATGGCTTCGCGCAAAGCCGCGCTCAACGGTCAGCCCAACGGTCTGCCGGCTTCCAAAATGACTGCCGATCAGTACGACAAGCTGCTCTCGCTGGTTGAAGTCTATGCCGACAACATGCCGCCCGAGCTGGCCCAGAGCCGCATGGAGCTTGCCCGCAAACAGCCCAAAAACGCGACTTACTTCGCATGGACCGGAGACACCCAGCGCGGCGGCCCACACTATTACCGCGTGCAAACACCCGCCTTCCTGATCGAGATGGATTGCACCCAGGACAAGGCCAATCACATCCACTCCGTCTGGCGCGATTACGAAGGGGACTGGGGCGCCGACCTGCTTAAGGCCCACTACGACGCAAGCCACCCCGTAAAATAAGAGCTATCGCCAACCAACCTCTTTCCCGGCGTGATTTCGTGGCGATGGCGGCCGCCGGCCAGCTCTTCGGTCCGGAGGCTCGCCGCTACGCCGACCCCGCGACCGACCTCCCCGTTGTCCGCCTCACCGACCCCGCGTTCTCAAGCGGCATGAGCGCGCCGTATCTCAGCCAGTTCGGACGCCGCACCAACTTCCTGCTCTACTGGAGCGACCGGAGCGGCAGCCGCCAGGTCTTCCATCTGGATCTCAAAACCGCCGAATCGAAGCAGCTCACCGACGCCGCGGCGCTCGATCCGGCTACCATTGCGCTCTCCCCGGACGAGCGCACGTTCACTTATTTCGATGGCCCCACTCTGCGCGAGACGACCCTCGGCACACTCCGCACGCGCGACCTCTATAAGATTCCCGACGCTGCCCCACGCACCGCCATCACGACCGGAGGGGACGGCTCCGTTTTCTTCGCACAGACCGCCGCCGGCCGCAGCCGCGTCTTCCGCGTGAGCCGTCTGCGCACCGGTCCGATCTCCGAATTCGCCACGCCGGTGGATCTCATCCTCGCGCGGCCCCGTCATTTCCAGATGGCATGCCGCACCACCGACGGCGTCTGGCTGATGAACTTCGATGGTTCCGGAAAACGCCACCTCACCTTTGAAGCCGGTGCGACCGGTGAGATGATGTGGGCTCCCTCCGGCCGCTCCATCGTCTACCTCCATAAGCCGTCGGACTTAAAGCAGCTCGTGACGGCGCGCGAATATCTGCCCGACGACAATACCGATCGTTTGATCGCCAAGACCAGCCAGTTTGCCACGCTCGCGCCGAATAGCGACGCCTCCGTTTTTGTGGGTGCCAGCTGGAGCAGGGCATCGGCTTACGTGCTGATTCTGCTGCGCGTCACCCGGCGCGAGCTGACTTTGTGCGAGCACCGCGCCTCCGACCCGCACATGGCTTATCCCGTTTTTTCGCCCGACAGTCAAAGCGTTTTTTTCGTCAGCGACCGCGATGGCAAATCGGCCATCTACCGCATCCACATTGAGAAATTCGTGGAGCAGACCAGCGATGAAACTCCCTGAGGACGTCCATGACCGGATGCGCGAAGAGTGGAACGAACGCGCCCGCGAAGATGCCCACTACTTCGTTGCCTTCGGCCGCCGCGAGCAGGATGACGAAGAGTTCTTCGCCACCGCCACCGACCTCATCCGCGAGCTCGAAACCGAACTGAAACGCCTCTCCGCGAACGTGCCCGTGGCCGCGCGTAGAGCGCTCGAAATCGGCTGCGGACCGGGCCGTCTGATCCGGCCCATGAGCCGCCACTTCGGCGAAATCCACGGCATCGACGTTTCGGATGAAATGATCACCCATGCGCGCCGAAAGCTCGAAGGCATCCCGCATGCCCACTTGCACGCGGCGAGCGGCAGCGACCTCGCGATGTTCCCCTCCGATCACTTCGATTTCGTCTACTCCTATGCGGTGTTTCAGCACATCCCGAGCGCCGACGTAGTGTTCTCTTATCTGCGCGAAACCGCCCGCGTTCTCAAGCCCGGCGGTATCGCCCGCCTTCAGATCAACGGGTTGCCGAAGACCTCGCGCGAATACACCACGTGGGCGGGAGTGCGCGTCACCGAAGAAGAGATCCATAACCTGACTCAGGAACTCGGCGTTCAATTGCTTTCTCTAACGGGGGCCGGAACCCAGTACATGTGGACCACCTGGCGCAAGCCGCTCCGGTGCACCATCCGCGCCATCTGCAATGCGCTGACGAGCGAACAGGCCGTCCCGGCCAGTGGACGCATGGCCTGCGCCGCGCTCACCATCGCCAATCTACCGGGCGACGACTGCGATCTGAATTCGCTCGAAGTCCGCATCGACGGCATTGCCGGAACCGTTTGCTACATAGGCCCGCAGGCCCACAACACCCTCACGCAGGTGAACGTATTCCTGCCGCCGGGCGTGCGCACCGGGCTGCTCCCCGTCGCTTTATTCCACCGCGGCCGCACCCTGACCGACGTACGATCCATGCGCGTCATCCCGCCCGGCCCGGCAGTTCCGCGTCTGCTCGCGCTGACTGACGGTGTCAATTTGCTCTCCCCCCAGCGCATCGAAAGTGGTCTCATGAAAGCAGTGATCGATGAAGTGGACGACATCGCCGGCTTCTCCGCCGATGTCGATGGAACCCAGGTGACCGATATCGACACCTTCCGAACCGACCCGCGCGCCGAACGCTGGGAAGTGAATTTCCACCTGCCTGCGAAAATCGCCACGGGTCCGCACACACTCAAGGTCCGCCTCGGGAAACGTCTGCTCGCCCACACCGGAATCGAGGTCGCTACGTTGTGTCTTCTGGCTGCTCTCGGCCTCCATGCCGCCACGCCCGAAGACAATCTGCGTACGCTCCTTCAGGCGAAGACCGGTTCCGTTCAACTGCCTTCAGGCACCATTGAAATCTCGCGGGAGATCGCAATACCGCCGTCGGCGCACGACCTCGACATACACGGCAACAACACCATCCTCAAGGCCGCGCCGAACTTTCGGGGCCGCGCTCTTCTGGTGTTCCCGCGCGGCTCGAAAATCAAGGTCCGGAATCTCTCACTCGATGGCTCCCGCGATGCCGTCGGCCACATTGCCGTCGTGCCGCCCGAAAGCCAGTTGATCTCCCGCGTAGTCGCCAACAACGGCATCCTCGCCGAAGGCGTTGCCGGACTCGAAATCTCCGCCGTCAAGGCGGCTCACGTCGATGGTTTCGGCATCCTCATCGGCTCAAGCCATGACGTCCGGCTGAATGACGTCGAAATCACCGAGAGCGGCGGCTTTGACCCGGAGCGCCGCAACAATGGCGCGGGCGGCGTCGCGCTCGAAGATGGCGTCACGAACTTTGACATCAGCCAGTGCCGCTTCGGCGGCATTCGCGGGAACGCCATTACGGTCCGCTTATCGAACCACGGCCGCATCACGAACAATGAATTCGCGGTCATCGCTCGCGACGCCATCGTGGTGCGTCACGGGAACGCGCTGGTCATCGAGGACAACCTGATCCGCCAGATCGGCTCTCCCCTCGAAGAACTGGCGGGGCGCGCCGAATGTATGCGCCTTGAAGACTTCAATGACGGCATCGTCAGGAACAACGGCTGCGAGCAAACTCTGCTGGGCGGCATGGTGATCACGGGCTCGCGCAACACCATTTCGTATAACCACCTGCTGCATCTGAACCTTGCGCTCAAGAACGAAGCCGGCATCGGACTCGCGGGTCCCGCTACTGGCAACACCATCGAAGGCAACGTGATCAGCGGCTCCGGCATGAACAAGCATTGCGTGGAAGTCGCCCCCGCGCTTCCGAAAGACGCCAACAAGGTGCTGAATAACGATTGTTCGGACGAAGCTTCCGTCGCCGGATTACGGTCCGGCCCTGGCAAAGCGGAATAGCTCAAACACCGGGCGGCCGTTGCGGTCCCGGATCACCCGAGAGACGTTTTCCTCGTAGCCCACCGCCGCCGCCGCCTCGCGGAATCGTCCATTGACTCCGGGAAACATCTGTTTGTCATCCGTATGCTGGATAAACAGCCGCGAGGAATCGCCAATCGCATCTTTCAAGGCCGCCCGCTCGGCTGCGGATGGCTGTACTCCCGCTGCCGGAACAGGAGGCAGGAAAAGCGGCAGGTCCCCCTCATGCAACATCAGCAGAGCATTCAGGCAGCCCCAGTCGACCAGCCCGATCCAACTCGCCGAGCCCTTCTCGACCGACCGCGCCAGAGGGTAGATCGCATCGGTCCAGCCTCCCGAGCCTCCGTTCACCGCGAATTCTGCCAGGTACTCATTCGTGTTCAGCAGATTCCCCGTGGCGAGCACTGCCGTGACAGCCGCCAGAACCGGAAGGCCATACCTGGGAATCCGGCGCGACACGGCGCTGAAGGCGATTCCGATGAACACCACCGGGAAGGGCCACATCAGGATGACGTGATGTGAAGCGGCACCCGTGCCGGCGTTGAACGCCATCTGCGCCCATTCGATCCCGCAAACCAAAGCCAAAAAAAGCAGCGGGCGCCATGCGGTGCTCCGCCAAAGCCCGCCCAGACAGAGGAGCGCCAAAATCCAGCCCGCCAGCATCCAGTTCTGCCGATGATGCCCAGGGACCACCGACGAAATCCAGACCGAAAGCCGCTCCGCCAACGTTCGCGGCTGGCGCGGATTCTGTCCGGGGCTTTTGTAAACCATGTATCCAAACAACGTCGTCCCGTCGACGGTCTGCCGGAGAGCCGTCACTTTATCGGCGAACCCCTCCGTGGTGAATTTCGCATTCGCGGTGGCCGTTTCTCCCGGCCGCTGGATGTTGTACCAGACGAGCGGCGCGGCGCCGAGAAGAAACGAACTCAATGCAATTCCGAGCGCCACGGGCCTTATTCGCCGGAACACCTCCCGGGGAAAAATACAAAACGAAGCCAATGTCAGCCCGATCAGCGGCCAGGCGAGCAGCGCCTTATCCCACATCCCCAGTCCCAACAAAACGAACCCAATTGCCAGCATCTTCTTTGAATCGTTCGAGATCCAGATCTGAATCGCCAGTATTCCACCCATCAGCAGGACGTGCTGCAGCGCCACCGGACCCCAGTCGAACGTGTTCGTCATGAGGAAAATCGTGTCGGTCGCGAGCAGCACAGTGGTAACCGCGGCCGCCCTCACGCCCGCAATCCGGCGGACCCACAGCCAGGTCAGCCAGATACCGATGGCGAGAAAGGTCCCGAACGGCAGCGCGTATTTCATGTCGCCGCGT
>JBDUBZ010000276.1:0-5693 GCA_040003745.1 Terriglobia bacterium | reverse complement strand
AGCTCCTGGATCGTTCCGGGCCCAAAGACAATCCGGCCGGCACTCGAAAACTCAAAGCGCATCGCTACTATGCGGCGTCCACGCTTTTGTACCAGGTGCGCGTCCGCGGTTCGGCCATCATCTTCTCCGCCGTCTCGGTCCACTTCGCATAATGCGCCGTGAGCTTGTGCGCCGCCACCGCTTCTTCCGACCGATAAACCTCCCAAAGGGCGAAGCGGTTCGGATCGTCGGTCCGCTCGACAAAGTCAAACTGCACGATACCCGGCTCCTGATTACTGTTGCGCGCGTTCTCAAGCGTGGCCTTGCGGAATTCGTCGAGGTACTCGGGTTTGACGTGAATATCTACGTGGAGGATCAGCATACCAATCATCGTATAAGTACGTGCGAGAAGCTTGAAGGTTGGACGCCTACGCTCCGTTCCGTCTGCCCGGCTACCGCTATCTTCTCGCCGGTGGCTTCCTCTCGAACTTCGGCCTGCAGATGCTTTCGGTCGCCGTAAGCTGGGATCTTTACCTGCAAACGCATTCGGCCCTCGTGCTCGGCAATGTGGGCCTCGTGCAGGTCGCGCCCTTCATCCTGTTCTCGCTCTCCGCGGGCCATGTTGCCGACCGTCACAACAGGCGCGCCGTAATGGTCTTCACGCAGTTGCTGTTCGTCGCGGCGTCCGTGGCGCTCGCTCTGGGCTTCACCTCCGTGGCGCTGATCTATTCCTGCCTGCTGCTGACAGCCGCCGCCCGCACCTTTCAGGGCCCTGCGCGCGGCGCCATCCTGCCGCAGATTGTGCCCCCCGCACTTCTCGGCAATGCCATCACATGGAACAGCAGCGCGCAGGAGATCGCCAGCGTCAGCGGCCCCGCCGTCGCCGGAATTCTGCTCGCCGCATCGGGCAGCCGGGTCGTGTATATCGCACAAATCGTCTTTGCGCTGCTCACACTTGCCTGCTTCTGGCTGCTCCCGTCGCTTCCGAGGTTAACCCCGGCCGCCGCACCCGGCCGCCGTGCTTTTCTCGATGGCCTCCGCTTCGTGCTCCGTCACAAACTGATCCTCCCCGCGGTCAGCCTCGACATGTTCGGAGTCCTGTTCGGCGGCGCCGCAGCCCTGTTCCCGATCTTCGCCGTGGATATCCTTCATGCCGGCGCCCGTGAGCTCGGCTGGCTGCGGGCCGCACCCTCCGTGGGCGCCGTGCTGATGGCCCTCACCATGGCGCATTCGCGGAAGATAGAGCACGCCGGCCGCGCGCTTATTCTGACCGTGGCCGGCTTCGGTATCAGCACCATCATGTTTGGGCTGTCGCGGAATCTCTGGCTTTCGCTCGCCATTCTCGTGCTCCTCGGCGCCTTCGATAACGTCAGCGTCGTGCTGCGTCACTCGCTCGTTCAGACGAAGACGCCGGACGCCGTGCGGGGCAGGGTACTCGCCGTCAACAACATTTTCATCAGCTGTTCGAATCAGCTCGGAGCCGTGGAATCTGGCTGGACTGCCGCATGGATCGGTCCCGTGCCGAGCGTAGTTGCCGGGGGCCTCGCCACGCTTGCCGTAGTCGCCACCTGCGCTACTCTCTCACCCGCGTTGCGGCGCTGGCGTCAGTGAGCAGGCTTACTTTTTGGGCGTCCGCGGCATCCCGATCATCGGCTTAATATCCGGGATACCCATGGTTCCGCTGAGCTTCCCTATATCCTGAGGACTCATCGTGCCATCGATATAAATGACCGTCACTTCCATGGGTTCGATGCTGATGATCGCCACCCCGCCCAGCAGATCGTTTGGCAGCGGCTGCACATAGACCTCGGAATTATCCCGCGACGATTTCGTTTCCACAATCCGGTCCCACTTCGGCGCAGTCAGCATCGCGCGCATAGGCGCCAGATCGGCCTCGTTAAACTGGCCCGGCTTGTTGAAAGCATAGACCCGGACATAGATGGCATTCAGATTCCGTACCAGCGCCCGTACCGACTTGCTGTCATCGTCGTCTCCCAGAAAATTCGACGCCAGCCGCAGCATGGTCTTGTTTAATGTGACCGTTGTCGCGTTGCTCGCATTCGCGCCCAGCCGGTCAAGCAGTTTCACATCGAAGCTCTGCGCCGCTACCGGCATCGCCAGCAGCGCCAGCAGGACTAATTTTTTCATATTCATGTTCCCTTAAAGCGGATTGCGCTGAACTCTTTGTTTCACCTGCAACAGCTTCGTTCGGGTAATGGAAAGGGCCACCAGAAGCTGACGCCTCGCTTCGAGGCCGCGAGCCTCTTCGCGCCGCCGGTATTCGACTACAGCCGGTGGAACCAGAGCCGCCACAGCCAATCCCGCCGCCAGCGCCCAGACCACCGGCCGCCGCCACACCGGGGTGGGCGTTTTCGCGAGCGTCGTCCTGGCGAGCACCTTCGCCGCAAACCCCGCCGAAGGCATCTCGCGCCGCAGCGCCTCGCGCAGATTGTCTTCGAGACTCATGGGCAAACCTCCTGCTTCGCCAGCCGTCCCCGCAGCAGCGCGAGTGATCGATGCAAATGGCTCTTCACCGTACTCACCGGCATACTCAGCATCTCCGAAATCTCCGCCGGCTCCAACTCTTCCTGATATCGCAGCACCACCACCATCCGCGCCTTCTCGGGCAGCGCTTCCACCATCCGGCGCAAGTGGTCACGCAACAACGGATCGGGCGTTCGGGCCCGGTCCTTCGGCTCCGGAACGCTGTCGAGGCTGATCCTGGGGCGTAGTTTACGCCGCCGGATTTCATCGATCGAGCGATGACAGATGGCGCGCCGCAGCCACCACGTGGCATGCGCCAGTGTTTCGATCCGGCCCATCTCCCCATAAAGCTTCAGAAATACGTCCTGCGCCAAATCCTCCGCCCGCTCCCGATCACGCAAAAAGCGGAGCGCGATACTGTACACCATCGACTGGTTGTCTTCGACGATCCGGCCGAAATCAAGCCCCACACCCGCTATTACGAAGCAGCCGCGCCCTCGATTGCAACTGCCTGTCTTTTTTGGCCAGGCCATACGCGTTCGGGTCGGCGAAAACGGCGACTGAATGCGAACCTGGTCCGCCCCTGCGGCGTATGTTCGTTGAGTGCCGGAAAAACCAATCGCTCACCCGATCCACACGTGTCTCGTCGTTTTGTTCATCGCCGTAATGGCATGGGCGGGAGCGGGCCGTTCTGTTCACCCGGTCGCGCGGGTTGATCTCTATGAGCGCACGATCCTGCTGGAATTGCTGCTGCTGGGCGTTGTGTTGCTTGGCGTCCGTTTTTATGGAGGTCCGGTAGACGCGGTGCTCGGCCCGCGCTGGCGTTCCCCCTTACAACTGGCTCGCGACGTCGCGATCGGGCTCGGTTTCTGGGCAGTCAACCTGACAGTGACCTCCACGCTCGGCTCGCTCGGGCCGCACGGAGGCGACAACAGCGCTGTCGCTTTCCTCATTCCGCACGGAGGGCTGGAGGCTGCGCTATGGGTGCTGGTTTCCCTGACAGCCGGTATCTGTGAGGAAGCAGTCTATCGGGGTTATCTGCAGCGGCAGTGTCTGGCGTTCACGCAGCATGTCGCGCCCGCGATTCTGCTTCCGGCGCTCGCGTTCGCCCTGGTACATCTCTATCAGGGATGGGAACGCGCGGCGGTGATTGGTTGCGGCGGCGTCCTCTCAGGCGCTCTGGCGCACTGGCGCAGATCGGTAAGACCGGGAATGATTGCGCACGTCTGGCAGGATGCCACCGCCCCGCTGCTGATGAAGCTGGTCGGTCATTGACAGCGCAGCCTCAGCCATCCTCTTTCCACCTTGCAAATACCGCGAAGCCGTTTCATTCACTACGGCAGCGCGTAAGCGATCAGTTCACCGCCGCCGTTCGCACCATTGGTCGTCACGGCGATAACAATATACTGCTTGCCGTTAAACATGTAAGTCATCGGCGACCCTGTCTGCTTTCCGGGCATATTGACCTCGCCGGGAATGTCTTCGCCCGTCGCCTTGTCGTAAGCGCGGAGCAAGGCTACCTGCTCGCCTTTGGAATTGGTATGGACTCCGCCTTCGCCGGCGATGACGAGGCTCTTCGTCGTCAGCACGCCCACGAATGTCCGGCCAGGCTGCCCCAGCCGCGGGAGGTTAAGGCCTTTGAGCGCTGGATTGTTCTTGATTTCATCCGGTGTCGACGAGTGAGTCTTCTGCCACACGATGTCGCCCGTGTTCATGTCAAAAGCCGTGATCCGGTCGTAGGGGGGTCTGATCAGTGGCAGGCCCTGAACATTGAGGCCACCGCGCCCTCCGCCAGGTCCGCCCGGACCTCGGCCGCCGGCCGCCCCACGGCCGCCGCCGAATCCACCGGGCCCTCCCGGTCCCCCAGGTCCCCCAGGTCCGCGCCCCGCGCCTCCGCGACCTCCGCCGGGCCCTCCCGGTCCCCCAGGTCCCCCAGGTCCGCGCCCCGCGCCTCCGCGACCTCCGCGCCCTCCGCCGGGCCCGGTATCTTCTTCTTCGCCGGGTGCGGTGGCCGGGCGCAGAATGCCTCCCGTGTTCTTACCGCCAGGCATTGCCATGTCGGCGGGGATGTTCCTCAGCGTAAACACGGTCGTATGCGAATGGATGTAAAGGTGATTTGTTTCCGGATCGAACGAGCCACCGGGCCAGTTTGCGCCGCCGACATCCGACGGAAGCATGAGCGTACCCAGGGGGCCATCGGGCCGGGCGAGCTCGGGTGGCGTAAAGAGAGGTCCAATCTTGTAGTTCTTGATCAATTCCGTCGCCTGCGCCCGCATTTCCGGCGTGAAATCGATGAGATCGTTAATCGAAACGCCCTGCCGGTCAAAAGCCGCGGGCCTGGTGGGAAACGGCTGCGTCGGGCTGGTCTTCTCTCCCGGCACATCGGACTGCGGTACCGGCTTCTCTTCAATCGGCCACACAGGCACGCCCGTCTGGCGATTCAGGACAAACAGAAACGCCGTTTTTGTGGGCTGTGCAAGCACCTTAATTTTCCGGCCGTTCTGCACCATGTCATACAGCATCGGCGCGCACGGCAGATCCGTGTCCCAGAGTCCATGGTGAACCGTCTGATAATGCCACTTCCGCAGTCCGGTCTTCAGGTCCAAAGCCACCAGGCTTTCTGAAAAGAGATGGCTGCCGGGCCGGTTGACTCCGTAGTAATCGTTCCCCGGCATTTCGAGCGGCACATACACCAGGCCCAGCTCCCTGTCCGCGCTCATCTGCGCCCACGCGCCCAGGTTTCCGTTCTTTTCGGCGGAACCGTCCAGCCACGTATCGTAGCCGAATTCTCCCTTTCTGGGGATGGTATGAAAAATCCAGAGCCGTTTGCCGGTCCTGACGTCAAAGGCGCGCACGTACCCAATAGCGCTCGGGGCACCTTGCGGGCTCCCGGCTGCGGAGTGCGAGGCGCCGACTACGATCTCATCGCCGACTACCAGCGGCGTCGCGTTCAGTCCGACTACGGCATGCACCACGTCGAGGTTCTGGTCGTCCTCCAGCTTCAGATCGACAATGCCTTTTTTGCCGAATGACTCAACCAGATGGCCCGTCTTTGCATCCAGCGCGATCATCTGATATCCCGGCGTAACAAAAAGGATCCGCTTGTCCCGGCCATCCGCACTCGCCCAGTAAGACACTCCCCGCCCGGCGCCTCGGCGCGGCGCGAACCGGCCGCGCTCCCCTTCTTCGAGCTGGTACATCCACAGCATTTGACCCGTGGCAGGGTTCAA
>JBDUBZ010000275.1:0-5725 GCA_040003745.1 Terriglobia bacterium | reverse complement strand
GTTACGCCTGGCCACGGCCCGATATGCGGCTGATCCATCTCGCCGGTCATGTGCGCAACGCCTTGCCCATCGGGTTGAGTGAATTGGCATGGGCGTTCATGTGGTATTTCTGCACGGTGCTGCTCGGCTTTTTCAAGGCCGACAAATCGCTGGGATGGTTCGGCGCCTCCCATCGCGCACTGATGGCATTGAATACTTTCGTGTGGCTTTACTTTTTCAATCTGCTGCCGTCGATTTCACGCTGCGTCGATCTGCCCCACCGTTATCTTCTGGAACTCATGGATGGCTCCATCAGGTTTGCGGCGTGGTCCGGTCTGCTGGCGGCGACGCTGCTCACCGTGCTTGCGCCGGATCTGCTGGGGCTGATCTACGGGCCCGCTTTCCGGTCCGCCGCGGACTCGTTCACCATTCTGGTCTGGATGCTGCCAATTGCCATGCTGAGCGGCCACCATCGCTATATTCTGGTCGGCTATAACCGGCAGCGGTGGCTGTTTTACTGTACAGCCATTTCCGCCGCCGCCGCTGTTGTGCTCGGCTTTGCACTGGAGCCGTCTTACGGCGGACCCGGGGCCGCCTGGGCGCTGGTAGCGGCCAACGCTTTGAACTTTATCCTCGTTTATGTGGCGGTTGCGAAATTAGTGGTTCCGGTGACTTTGACGCAGCAACTGAAAGCCCCGGTGGTCACTTTGGCGGTCGCATTTCTGGCGGGCTTTGTTCTCTTCAAATGGAACTTCTGGGTTGCTCTGGCCGCGGGCATCGCTATTTATGCGGCCGGGCTGGCAGTTTCCGACGGACGGCAGCTAAGTTCTTTCTTCGCCGTGATTTTTCGCAAGCGGCAGGTGGCCCGGTTGGGGTAGTCGAACAGTGCGGACGAAACGCCTTCCCGGAGACAGCTAACGGCCGAATCCCCTGGGACACCGACACTGCGCGCGAGTACGAGACGGTGAACGGGAAACCGGCCCGCTGGTGTTTTCGGGGGACGGAAAATGACGCTCGGGCCGCATTACCGTAAAATAGATTTTTTATCCCGTCCCTGCAGATAGCGTTCGCTCAGCCACAGCGCCATTGTTATCAGGAGAGCGAGGGTGGGCACGGAAAGGGAAGCACGTCTGCCGGGTAGAAAGAGCTCGATCCCCACCAGCAGGACGAGCGATGTCACTACCAGCGTTCCAGCCCTCAGCAGCGGCCATCCCTGCAAACACAGCATCCAGACCACAGCGCCGTAATCGAAGGCTCTTCTGAATGCGACTCCGCCTGGTCCAAGATACGAAGGAAGATGCGAAAACGGCAGAGGCGTCAGCAGCCGCAGCAAGATTGCCGACGCCATGATCGCCATACCGGCGCGAAGCCGCCAGTTGTCGCTGAGAACGCACCACAGCAGAGCGGCGAGCGCAACACCGACGAGTTCATCGAGCGCGAATCCCCGGGTGAGCAGAAGCGGCCGGAGGGCGATCCGCAGAACGACCGCTGCCACCAGCCATCGAATCTCCATGCGGCCGAACAGCGATTGCAGAATCAGCGCCACCGCGAACCACTCCGCAACGTTGGTCCAGAGTTCCGCTGGCAGGAATCCGTCCGGATGGGCCAGAAGCGTGAACTCAAAGGGCAGGTTACCAATGCGAATTTGAGGGGTAAATGGAAAGAGCTGATATGCCACCCAGCAAATCAAAAGCAAGGTCCCCGAAGACGCGAAATGCTGGCGAAACCGGCGGGCAACAAATTCAGCCGCAGCCTCGCCCTGTTTGTGAAAGATCATTGCCGCCATAAGTCCCAGGGCCGTTCCGCCGAAGTTGCTTGCTACATCGCCAAGGCTCGTGACACGGCCGGGCACATACACCTGCAACAGTTCCATGGAGATCGACAGCGCAAGCCCCAGGCCAAGAGCGATGGCTGCCGCCATTCCCCGAGTGACATGGCGGGCTGCCCAGAGGAAAGCGGCAAAGCCCAGCGGAAGGTAGAGCGCGATGTTCGTCAGCGTATCGGAGAGCGCCGCGCTGTCGAACTTCGTCGGCCACGAATTCAGCAGAACCAAAAGCGGATTTTGACCGCCGGCTCCGGAATGGAAAGACCACGGATACAGAGAGCCGTGGACGATCAGCGCTATTACAATCAAAAGAAAATACAACCTGCTGGCCTCATCGTTCGATCTATAGGCCAGCGTAGCAGAAGGGACGAAAACACCATGTGCCAGCCCCCGATTAAGGCCGGATATCGCATGTTGAGGGTTAGACGTGGCGGCCCGTCGCCTTTTTCCGCTTCGCAAATCCTGAACAAGTTAAGATCGACCATGCGTTACTCGCTTGCAGGCATGGCTCTCGCCTGTGTTTCCGCGGCCCTCGCTCAACAGCCCGCCCTGACCGCCGCAGATTACGCGCACGCCGAGAAGTTCATGTCCTACTCGACAACGCCGCTCGTGTTCGGCACGGGCGTGGTCCCGCACTTCATTGCGTCGGGCGACCGCTTCTGGTATCGCACCACGCGCGAGCAGGGCGCCGAATTCATCCTGGTCGATCCCGCGAACGGCGCCCGCACGCCGGCCTTCGACACCCGGCGCCTGGCCGCGGGACTTGCCGCCGCAATGAAAGCCCCGGTGGATGCGGCGAAGCTACCGTTCCAGACCATTACGTTCTCCGAGGACCTGAAGTCGATCTCCTTCATCGCCTCCGCCAAACCCTGGACATGTTCGCTAAAGGCTTACAAATGTGCGCCTGGCGCCAGCACTCCTGCCCCGCCTTCCTCCTCCCGTGCGGATGCGCCTTCGCCCGATGGAAAGCAAACCGCCTTTATCCGCGACTACAACCTCTGGGTTCGCGACATCCCCACCCTCGCCGAGACCCAGCTGACCATGGATGGCATAAAGGACTTCGGCTACGCCACCGACAACGCGGGATGGATCAGGAGCAATCGGCCGGTGGTCGCCTGGTCGCCCGATTCGAAGAAGATCGCGACCTTCCAGCAGGATGAGCGCGGCGTCGGCGAAATGTATCTGGTCAGCACAGCCGTGGGCCACCCGAAGCTCGAGGCCTGGAAATATCCCTTGCCAGGAGACGACGTAATCGCGAGCATTCAGCGCGTGGTGATCGATGTCGCGTCGAAAAAGATCACACGCCTGGACATCCTGCCCGACGCGCACCGCTCCACCCTTTGCGATCACATCGTCTGCCGCGGCACAGAATGGGCGGACGTGCAATGGAGCCCGGACAGCAACCGAATCGCGTTCGTCTCCACCTCGCGCGATCACAAGCAGGAGCGGCTTCGCGAGGCCGACGCCGCGACCGGCCATGTGCGCGAGATCAATGAGGAATCCGTCGCCACACAGTACGAATCGGGCGACGGCAGGGTCAACTGGCAGGTGCTCTACGGGACGAACGAATATCTGTGGTTCTCCGAAAAGAGCGGCTGGGGTCACATGTATCTGGGCGACTGGAAGACGGGCCGCATCGGCTCGCAGATCACCACCGGTGACTGGCTGGTCCGGCAGGTGCTTCGCGTCGATGAGAAAGAGCGCGCCATGTATTTTCTGGGCGCGGGGCGTGAGCAGGGCCGCGACCCCTATTTCACTCATCTCTACCGCGTTAGCCTGGATGGCAAGGGCCTGGAGCTGCTGACGCCCGAAGATGCGAACCACGAAGTCACTCTGTCGCCGTCGGGAAAATACTTCGTCGACAGCTACTCGAAACCCGATGTCCCGCCTGTCGCCGTGCTTCGCGACGACGCGGGCAAACTCATCCTCACGCTGGAAAAAGCGGATATCTCCACATTGCTGGCATCCGGCTGGAAGCCTCCGATCCCGATCGTCGTGAAGGCGCGCGACAATCAAACCGATCTCTACGGCTTGCTGTTTACCCCTACAAAGATTGAGCCCGGTCGGAAGTATCCGATCGTCAATCACATCTATCCCGGGCCTCAGGCGGGCAGCGTCGGCCGCCGCAGTTTTTCACCCGCCCGCGGCGATTGCCAGGCCCTCGCGGAACTGGGTTTTGCGGTGATTGAGATCGATGGGATGGGTAACCCCACGCGGTCGAAGAAGTTCCGCGATTTTTACTACGGCAACATGGGCGACAACACGCTGCCCGACCAGATCGCCGGCATGAAACAGATCGCCGCGCGCTACCCGTGGATCGATCTTGAACGCGCGGGGATCTACGGGCATTCGGGCGGCGGCTACGCGGCCGCGGATGCCATGTTCCGCTACCCCGATTTCTTCAAGGTCGGAATCTCGGAAGCGGGCAATCACGACAACCGCGACTACGAAGACGACTGGGGCGAACGTTATCAGGGACTGCTCTCCAGAGAGGATGGCAAAACTAACTATGACGACCAGGCCAATCAAAGCCTGGCGAAGAATCTCAAAGGCCACCTGCTGCTGGCGCACGGGACCATGGATAACAATGTCCCGCCTTACAACACGCTCCTGGTGGTCGACGAGCTCATCAAAGCCAATAAAGATTTCGATCTGATCATGCTGCCCAACCGGACCCATGGCTTCGGCAATGAGCCCTACATGGTCCGCCGCCGCTGGGATTACTTCGTGCGCTATTTGCTGGGCGCGGAGCCGCCAAAAGGTTATGAATTGCGTGCGCCCGCGCCGGTCCCGCCGGAATGAGCCCCCGCGGAAAGCAATTCTTCCAGCTGCCGGAACAACCGTTCGAGAGCCCCGCGGCCTTCCGCCGTGATCTGAAACCAGGTCTTCGGCTTCCGGTTCACCAGCGTCTTCTCGGACGCGATGTACTTCTCGGCTTCGAGCTTACGCAGGTGTGTTGCGAGGTTACCATCGGCGATTCCGAGGTTCTTCTGCAGGAACGTGAAATCCACCTGGTTGCCAGAGATCAGGGCTGCCAGGATGGACAAACGCGGCCGCGACAGAACCGCATCTTCAAGCTCGAAAAGCTCGGGCATTACGCCGCCCCAGTAAGCCGCCCAGCAGGAACGTGCCGCCAATCCAGACACCGGGCAGCCAGTAGTAGCGCGGACCCGCCAGAAAGGCGGCCACGATCGACGCAAGCATCACACCCGCCGCCCAGAACCATTCCCGCGAAACCAGGATTCCATTCATCACGTACCCGACAACATAGAGAGTGCCCCACACAAAAGCCAGAACACCCCAGTGATCGGCGATCTGCCCGGAGATCACCATTCCCGCAGTCCAAAGCAGGCCCATGCAGCCGATGGTCAGCCAGCACACCATCAGGTCTTTACGAAAACGCGGCCGCACGCCTGCTTCGGCCATCCCCAAACGGACCCGGCGAATCAAATACATTTGCAGTGGGAAGGCCACCAGCATGATCAGCGCAGGCCAAACCCAGGGGATCAGTTTTGTCCTTCCGTTCACGGCGAAGATCCCGCACAACAGATAGCCGAACGTGACCACTACACCCCAGCCCACCGATACGGGCCAGAAGTGATTCACTTCCGCGGGGTGCGTTCGAGCCACCACGTCACGGAGAAAACGGATGTCGTTAAGGGCTTCAGGATCGCTCATACTTACTCCTGAAAAAATAGTACTTCTTTTTTAGGAGTACAGCAAGTGCTATTTTGATTTCCGAGTAAACAGCGCCAGATCCACGGCGCCGGCCATCGCCTGATAACCGGCATCGTTCATATGCAGATGGTCACCGGGATCGAATTCTGGCCTGATGCGCGGTGGGCTGCTGCCGTCTTTCACTGCTGCTGACCTTGCCCGACGAAACTGAGCCATTCTAAGCTGGAATTTTCCGATAGCGGT
>JBDUBZ010000274.1:0-5726 GCA_040003745.1 Terriglobia bacterium | reverse complement strand
AACCCAGCACCAGAAACATCACATTGACCAGCAAAGTAGTCTTCGGAAACCGCAGGCAAAGGCGCAACACCGGCAGATACACAGCCTGTGTCACGCGCGAAATGGGATTCGCCGATTCCGGTCGCAGCCGTCCGCGAATAAACACCAGCATCAAACAGGGAACCAGCGTGATCGCCAGCAGCGAAGAGAATCCCACAGCCAGTGTCTTTGTCCATGCCAGGGGACGAAACATGCGCCCTTCCTGCGCTTCCAGAAGAAACACCGGCAGAAACGACACCACGATAATCAGCAGCGAGAAGAAGATCGCCGGCGCCACTTGTTTGGCGGCATCCAATAAAATCCGGGTCCGTTGGCGCGGAGTCATGCTCCCTGAAATATCCGCTTGCTGCGCTTCGGAAAGATGCCGGTAGCCGTTCTCGACCAGCACAATCGCGGCATCCACCAGAACTCCTATGGCCAGCGCAAGACCTCCCAGAGACATGATGTTCGAGCTGACCTGGAGAAAGTACATCGGTACAAACGCCCCGAGCACGGCAATGGGCAGAGTCAGAATCGGGATGAACGCCGACCGGAAGTGGAAGAGGAAAACGATGATGACCAGGCTGACAATAATTGCTTCCTCAATCAGGTCGCGCTGCAGGGTGGCGATGGAATCACGGATCAATCCCGACCGGTCGTAGCCCGTAACAATCTCAACCCCTGGCGGCAGCGAACCCGCGATATCGCGCAGCTTCTGTTTCACGCCCGAGATGACGGTGAGCGCGTTCAGCCCATACCTCATCACTACGATGCCCGCCACCGTTTCGCCCGCGCCATTCCATTCCGCGGCTCCTTCGCGAATGTCCGGCCCGAACGAGACGCTGCCCAGATCGCGCACCATCACCGGCACGCCGTTCTTGTTGCCGACCGGTACTGTCGCCAGATCGTCGAGCGCCTTCAGATAGCCCAGTCCGCGAATCATGTATTCCGCGCCGCCCATCTCAAGCAGTCGCCCTCCCACCTCATTTGTGCTGTCGCGAACCCGGTCGATCACCATCGAAAGCGGGATGTTGTAAGCGCGCAGCTTGTCGGGATCGAGCCGTACCTGATACTGCTTGACGAAGCCGCCGATCGTCGCCACTTCGGCAACACCCGGCACCGATTCGAGCTGATAGCGGAGATACCAATCCTGCAGGCTGCGCAGGTCGGCAAGGCTATACCGCCGATTGTGGTCGACGATGGCGTACTCATAAACCCAGCCCGCGCCCGTGGCGTCGGGACCGATAGTGGGATGAACGTTTATCGGCAGCCGCCCCTCGATCTGCTGCAGGTATTCGAGCACCCGCGACCGCGCCCAATACAAATCGGTACCGTCCTCGAACACGACAAACACGTAGGAATCGCCGAACATGGTCTGCGCGCGCACGCCTTTCACATGAGGAGCGGCCAGCAGCGAAGTAACAATCGGATACGTGACCTGGTCTTCGATAAGGCCGGGCGGCTCGCCCTTCCACGGAGTATGTACAATCACCTGCACATCGGAGATATCGGGCAGCGCGTCGAGCGGAATCCGGCGCAGAGCCCAGATCCCGGCTATTACCAGGAGGAAGGTCCCGGTAAACACCAGAAATCCGTTGCGCGCACACCAGTCGATCCAGCGGCCGATCATCTGCCCTCGGCGGAGATATCGAATTGCTTCTGTGCGAGCGTTTCACCGTTCTTCGTCGCCAGCACGGTTACCTGCCATGACCCGCGCATCTGCACCTGACCCGGGCCTTCGTATCTGCCTCCGCTTTTCTCGCTCAATGCAGCCACGGTTCGCATGGCCCCCATCCCCATGGCGGGCATCGCAGCCATGAAGTAGGTTACGGTCACCTGTGCGCCGGTCACGGGAGCACCGTCCGCCCCCGTAAGTTTCACGCGAAAAACGTTGTCGCCTGCGCGCGGCGGCGAGGGTGTCGAGGAATAGTCGATCGCAACCTGCGCAGCAGGACCTTTCATGGCGGCCGCGGCCCCCGCGCCAGGCGGCGGTGGCGCAAACGAACCCATCGCCGCCTGAAGCTGACTCTCGGAATCGATCAGGAAGTTTGCCGAAGTCACCACATGCTCGCCCGCCTGCAGACCCTTCAGCACCACCAGATCGTCGCCAGCCTGCCCGCCAGTCTCGATCTCGCGTGGGTCGAAGTATCCGCCCCCGCGTTCCACGAAGACGATTTGACGCGTCCCCGATTGAAAGACTCCGGAAGCCGGAATCGTCAGCCGTCGTCCCATCGGCGCTTCCAGACTCACGTTGACGAACATTCCGGGCGAGAGTTGCATGTTCTCGTTGAGAATTTCAATGCGCACTTTGACCGTGCGCGTGGCTTCGTCCACCTGCGGATCGACCAAACTCACGCGCCCGCGAAACGCCCGCCCCGGACGGGCATCGGTCGTGACAACCGCGGCCCTGCCGATTGCAATACGGCTTATATCGGTTTGAAAGATGTGCGCCTGAACCCAGACCGTCGAAAGATCGGCGATGGTGTAAAGATTCGTTCCTGGCTGCACATGGACGCTGGGAAAAGCGGTCCTCTCGGTGATGACCCCGGAAGCCGGCGAATCGATCTCCAGTTCTTTCTCGACGGCGCCGCCCGCTTCCATTCGCGCCACGTCGCGCTCGGGAATCTGCCACTGCCTCAGGCGCTCAGCAGCGGCGCTCAACAGCGACTCCGATCCGGACGCGACGCCGGGCACGCTGCTCTGCCCCAGCAGATTTCGATTCTCCCGCGCCATGACGTACTCCTGCTCGGTCGCCGAAATTTCCGGGCTGTAGATGGTAAACAGGCGTTGCCCTTTCACCACCGGTTTGTAAATCGCATCCGCGTAAACCTTCTGTACCCAGCCGGAAAATCTCAGCTGAACGTGAGTAACCCGTGTCTCATCCACTTCGACATTGCCAACCGCTCGAATCTGGTCGCTCAGTGTCTTAAACTCGACCACACCCGTCTTCACCCCAATGCTTTGCATCCGCTGCGGAGTTAACTGAACCGGCAGGAGCCTCGGCTCTGTGTCCGGGACCGCCGCATCGCTCGCCAAACCAGTGGTAGCAACCCGTGCCACAGCCGTCGGGCGCGGGTCATACCAGGGATCATGCCGAGGGTGATACCAGAGGTAACCGGCGCCCCCTCCACAGACGATCGCCACGGCCAGTGCGATGAAAAATCCTAAGCGATACGCCCTCACTGGATCGCCACCCCGGTGAGCTGCTCAATGCGGGCCAGCGCCGTCTCGTGATCGGCCACCGTTTTCCAGTACTCTTCATCGAACTGGAGAACATCGAGAAACGACGTGAGCAGCGCCTGTACGTCCTGGTGGCCCGCCTCATACTCAGCAAGCCCGGCGCGAAAGGTGGCCATCGCCTGGGGGATCAATCCCTCCCGATAGATCTTCAGCAGCTGGGAAGCGGTCTCCGCCGATATATATTGATCCCGCACATCGAACCAGGCCTGCTGCACATGGCTCTCATACTCGCGCTGGCTTTGGTTGAGTTCTTCCGTCGCCTGTGTCAGTTCGGGGTTGAGCTTTCGCTTGCGGTAAATCGGCAGCCGCGCGCTGAACGACACCATATAGTAATCGCGAAACGGCCCCGCCGTATGCTGCCACATGTACTGCGCGCTGAAATCCGGATAGCGGTCCTTGCGAGCGATTTCCACCTGAAGACTCTGCTTCCGGACCATCTCCCGCTGCCCTGTCACATCCGGATTCTCCGTACGGACCTTCGCCAGCAATTCGTCCGACGTGTATCGGAGAGCGGTTTCGGTCAGCTCGTCGGTATCGATATCCGCCGTGCCGGGAGGCCGGTTCAGGATCCTTTTCATCTGCGCCTGCTGCCGTCCCCTCAGTTCGTGATGATGCGCCAGTTCGTTGAGGATCTTCGTCTTTTGCAGTTGCGCTTTCAGCACGTCCTGCTGGTTTCCCTGTCCCAGCCGATAGCGCGCTTCCGCGATCTTTTCGATCTGGGCCAGCAGCGCCTGATCGCGCTCGAGCACGCCGAGCGTCTTTTGGATGTAGGCGAGTTGGAAGTAACTGGCCTTCACCTGCTCGGAAACGGATCTCTTCGTGGCTTCGAATCGTTCTCTGCTGACGGCGGCATCCCGCTGCGCCGCCTCCGCCTTCAGACTCAGCTTGCCGGGATAAGGCAGATCCTGGGAGATGCCAAGCCCGATATAGGCGAAATCGCTGTTGCTGTAGCCCGCAAACGGACGAGGGCTCCCCACGGCAACGTGCTGCACCGTGATCTGCGGATCGGGCAGTGTCGAGACCTGGGTCGGAACCTGGGCGGCCGCTCTCCACTCCCGCATTGCGGCGCCAATATCGGGATTGCTGCGAGCAGCCTCATCAAGCAACTCCGCGAGAGAAGCTGCCGACGCGGACTGGCACATCGTGATCGCTAAAATCCCGGACAGAGTCAGAATTGGAATGAGCTTCATTGATGGCTCCCGTCCGCCGCGTACAGCTTGTCCCAGAGCTTGTCGAACAACTCGCGGGAAAGCGGCTGTTTTAAATCGAACTCGACGATCTCGCGATAAGCGGTCACGCGAAACTCCCAGGGATTAGGGTTGGCCAGCGTTTGAATATCGCTCCACCGCCAGGTCCTGCCATTCAGGTCATCCCCCGTGACAAAGTCGATACCGCCGTCGCGGAACCGAAGCTTCCCGTTACTTCCGCCGAATCGTTCCCGGCGATGCGCGGGAAGCTCCGCGAGCGAAGCCAAAGAAGGTTCGGGGTCGCCGTTGACTACGGGTCTCGCCACGCGAGCGGCGAACGCGGCGGCCAGCGAAGGCGGAATGGGCTCGGTCAGCGTAAAGCGGAACTGCCGTTCCCCCGGCTCGTGCCAATGGCGATTTTCGTAGTCCGTCAGGAACAGTTCCCGCGCCCCCGTAAGATCGAATGTCTTGATTTCGCTGTAGAGCCACCGGTGGGACAGCTTCCGGGACTGAAACTCTACGGCGTTGTCGTCGAAAAGGAGCGTTCCGTCAATCGGCTTCTTCAGGAGCTGATGAAGTTGTGCTTGTGATTGCCATTGCGGCAGTTTCTCCTGAGCTATTGCCGCATAAACCAACCATGCGGACACAGCTACTCTGTAAGTCATAAAAATTCACGCCTTCTTCTTACGGTCAATAGTCGTGGAAATCACCGCCCTGTGACGGATCGGGAATGGAAAGTACCGCGCAAGGCAATCTGCGCGAAAGTTAAGGTAAGTTAAGAAGGTCGGCTAAATCAGGAGTGGAAGGTTTCTGCCCAGGAGGGGCGGTGAACCGGGTGGCGCCGCTGTTTGATGAACGTAACGCGCCGCCGCCCGCAGCAACTCGGGCAGGTGAACCGGGGCCGGCGCCGCGACCATGTCCGGAACCGGGGCCAGCTGACTGTGCAGCTTCGACGCCAGCAGGTGGTCGCCCGCTGTCGGAGCACCTTTGCAGCAATCGTCGGCATTCGGCGTCGGAAGGCATTTGCCCTTCGCACAGCAGTCTGCCGCTTTGGCCGTCAGCGTTCCCGAAAAGCAGTCGAAAGGCCTGACCAGCAACAACACCATCACAAGGGTGACGGCAATGTGGGCGATTCGGCGCATTCCGCTTTTAAGGGTAACAGATCGCGAAATGATGGTCACGCGCTCGACGAAAACGCCTAACTTGTGAATTTCTAAATGCTTGGGTCGTCAATCGGGCTGCCGCAGCCCCTTGACGATGCCGTCCACCAGGTGGGCGGCG
>JBDUBZ010000273.1:0-5728 GCA_040003745.1 Terriglobia bacterium | reverse complement strand
ATGATGCGTGGGCCGAGCTCAGGCGCGGGAAAGAGATGGCGGAGGCCGCTGTGGCGTATCTGCTTTCGGTGGCGCCGGACCCCTCGGTGGTCATGTCCCATTTGTTGCGCGAGAGCACGGCTGTCGCGGAAGCGGCTGTTCATTCCTCAGCGGGAGCTGGCGCGGGTGGCGCCGTGGAACTAGCGTGGGTGGAAGCGGCGGCGCGCGATGCGGATCCGGGAAGGAGACATCTGGCAGCCGCCGCTTTGGCGCTGATGGACGGGCAGGGCAGCACTCTTCTGCCCGCTCTGCTTGCGGACAGCGATCGCGAGGTGCAGCGCGAAGCCATTCGAACGGCCGGAAAGCTGAAGAGCAAGGATCAGATCAATACTCTGCTGCCGTTTATCGCTAAACCTGGCGTCCGGGCGGAAGCGCTTGAAGCTTTGGCGGCGTATGGCGACAATATGTGCGACCGGTTGTCGGAACTGCTGGGCGACGATGCCGTGTCGCCGGCGATCCGGGTGCAGATACCGAGGGCGCTGAAGCTGATGCCCACGCAGAAATGCGTCGACGTACTGGTGAAGGCGACCGGGCTCGGAAATCTGGCGGTGCGATCATCGGTTCTGAAGGCGCTCAACAGCCTCCGTATCCGGGCGCCGCGGCTCGACTATCACGAGAAAATCGTGAATGAAAGGATTCTGGCGGAGGCGCGGGAATACTTCGAACTGAACGCCGCGCTGGTGGGGCTTCCCGACTACAAAAAAACGGGCGCCGCGACCAGGCTGCTGGTGCGGACTATCGAAGGGCGACTCAATTTTTCCGTAGAGCGGCTGTTCCGGCTGCTGGGGTTGCGCTATCCTCCGGTCGAGATTTATTCGGCGTATCTCGCCTATCGCAACCGGCGGGGCGAAGAGCTTTCAACGGCGATGGAGTTTCTGGATAATACTCTCGATAAGGATCTGAGGCGGGTGGTAATGCCGATGCTCGACGAGCCGGATCACGCGCACGAGATGGGGCGGCGGCTCTTCGGGCTGGAAAAGCGCGAGCCGGAGGCGGCCATTCGCGATCTGATTGCGTCCGGCGATCCGTGGCTGGTAGCATGCGCCATAGCGACCGCGGGGGAGTTGAAAATGACCGGACTCGCGCCCGATATTCAGGCTGCGGCGAAACGCGCCGGCGAGGAAACTGGACGAGTGGCCGATCAGGCGCTGGAGGCGTTGGCGTGCAGCTGAACATTGTCGAGAAGGTGATAGCGCTCGAGGCGGTGGAGCTGCTGCAGGCGCTCACGCCCGAACAACTGGCGAGGGTGGCCGGAATTGCGACGGAAGTATTGCTCGAAGCGGGGAAGCCGGTGCTCGACGGGACACAAGCCGGCGCGGCGCTGATGGTGGTGATCGATGGATCGGTCGAGTTGAGCCGCAACGGAGAGGCCCTTATGGTGGCAAAGCAGAACGATGTGCTGGGCGCCTGGGCGCTGTTTGACGACGAGCCGATTCCGATTGAAGGGAAGACACTCGAAGAGACGCGGCTGCTGAAGATCCCAAGAGAAGATTTCTACGATCTTCTGGCGGATAACAGCGAGATTACGCAGGCGATTTTTTCGACGCTGGTGAAGCGGTTCCGTAAACTGGTCGAGCAGCAGGCGGGGTAAAGCGATGGAAGACGCGGCGAAACTCGAAGCACTGGTTATCGAGGAGCATAAGTTCGCTTCGCTGGGGCGGCTCCTGGCGGGCATTGTGCATGAGATCAATACCCCGATCGGGTCGATTTTTTCGAACAACGAAGTGATTCTTCGCTCGCTCGAGCTGTTGCGCAAAGATCTGATGGACTGCTCGCCCACGAGTCTCGCGCGGGCGCGGCAGATTGTGGATACATGCCGCAGTCTGGCGCAGGTGGATAAAATCGCGTGTGACCGGATCGCGCTGGTGGTGCGGGGCTTGCGCGTTTTCGCGCGTACTGCGGACGTGGAGTTCCGGCCGGTCGATCTGGGCGAGCAGATCGCCAACACGCTGAAACTGGTGCATGGCGAATTCCGCCGGCGAGTGACCTTCGAGACCGAGATCGAGGACCTTCCCCAGGTGGTGTGCAATGCCGGGAAAATCAACCAGGTGCTGCTGAATCTGATCGTCAACGCCGGCCAGGCGATTGAGGGCGAGGGACGCATTACGATTACGGCGCGGCGCGAAGCGGATCAGGTGCACGTGGCGATCGCGGACACGGGGCCGGGCATTCCCGTGGAGCTGCGCGACCGCATTTTTCGCGCCGGGTTCACAACCAAGAATGCCGGCGAGGGCACCGGGCTGGGCCTGAACATTTCAAAACGAATTATCGAGGAGATACACCATGGCTCGCTGACGTTTGAGAGCGAGCCGGGCGAAGGCACTACATTTCATATGAAAATTCCGATCGGAGCGGCAAGTGGAGAATAACGGCAGGCCGGTGGTGCTGCTCGTCGACGACGAGGAGATGGTGATTACCA
Organism: Terriglobia bacterium; assembly: GCA_040003745.1. Taxonomy (GTDB): domain Bacteria; phylum Acidobacteriota; class Terriglobia; order Bryobacterales; family Bryobacteraceae; genus BOG-234. The sequence goes on along the minus strand of JBDUBZ010000273.1, from coordinate 3,270 downwards.
GCGTCCGCGCGTATCTGTCGCTCGAGGCGGATTACGATTTGCAGGGGTTTACCACGCCCGAAAGCGCAATCGCGTTTATGCAGGCGAATCCGTTTGACGTGGTGGTTTCGGATTATCTGATGCCGAAGATCAACGGCATCCAGCTGCTGCGGAGCGCGAAAGAATCGGCTCCCGAGGCCTCGCGGATTTTGCTGACCGGGCATTCCGATAAGCAGAGTGCTATTGAGGCGATCAATGAGGTGGCGCTGTTTCAATACATCGAAAAGCCGTGGGATAACCAGCAGTTGCTGCTGGCAATACAGGGTGGGGTGGAGCGGACTCGGCTGCTGAGGGATTTGCGGGATAAGATTGCGGAACTGGCTTCGGCGAACGAGAGTGCCAGAGACGTTCAGCGGCGTTTGATCCGGGCGTTTTTGTAGAGCGCCGCCGCATCTTTGCGCCGCCTGGTTAGAACCTCAGCGTGCGAACGGAGGTTCCAGGTCGCTCCGGATCCCCGCTATGAACCGGTAAAAAGCAACGGCGCGATTGATGGACGATGCCTCGTGTCCCGCTGCGAGGCCATTGGCATTTTTCCCTACCCGCGCGATGTTGTAATAACGCCAGACGCCGGGTGATTCGCGCTCCAGAAAATAGATCGACTGCACATCCCCGGGATGGAACACGGGCACCATGAAGTAACGCAGGGTGCTGACGTTCCGGGTGTCCACCACAAGCCGGTCTTGCGTCGATGCACCGATGCGCAGCTGATATACGCCTCTGCCCGTAAGGCTGTCTTCCTGCTGATAATAGAACCGGGAATCTTCGGTGAGTTCGCCTGGTTGTAAATCCTGACGCCGCCGGTCGCCCACCGCACCTTGCAGAGCATAGGCCGCAACAATGAGGGTCTGCCACTTCTTGTGGGTTGTGGACCAGTACCGCAGACCAGTCAGGTCTGAGATGGCGCCGATATGGCGCAGCAAACCGTCGGCTCCCCCGCTGTAGCGAAAGCGAGCGACGGTAGAGACGAGAGTTGAAAAGCCCGTCTCAGACCAACCGGTACATGCAGGGGGAACCCAATCGGCGCCGTACTTCGCGCGATCCCAGACTTTCACTACCGGAGAATGATCGAGGTCGGGCCACGTCGGAATGGGCTCGCCACCACAAGGCGGCTTCAGCAGTGCTTCGGAATCGGAAAAGATCGGCAGTACGAAAACGAGGGCGACGAGCGAGAGGCCGAGGGCCATCTTCAGACTATGGCCCATAGGTGGCGGCCCGTAAGCCGGTGAGACCCGGCAATCCCATGGCAGCACTACTTCCCGAGGTCTGCAAAAACTTTCGCCGGTTCACAGGTGGAGAAGGGGATGGGGGCCAGCCAATCATCAGACCATTACCTTCCGGGGAAACTGCGAATTGTCCTCCAGAAAGCTTTTCTTATTCACCAGATCTTCGGCGGTCGGCTGAACCTTTCCGGTGATGTCGGTCACGCGGGATACAAGGGTGTGCTCGCCGGGCGCAGCGTCGCGCCAGTCATAAGTGAAGAGCTTCCAGGAATACTTACCCATGTTCGCCGGATCCAGTCTGGCGGGCTGCCACGCGCCGCCGTCTATTTTGACCTCGACCGATTTGAGGGGCGTTCCATCGTTCAGCACGACTCCGAGCACCTTGTTCGAGGCGCCTTCGCGGGTGACTCGCGCGATGAACGACTTCAGCTGCATGCGCGTGATGGCCGTTTCGGTCCACTTCATCTCACCGTCGATCATTTCGCCTTTCAAAGTGCGATACCAGCGAGCCTGAAATTTTCCCAGATACTGCCCCTCCTGCGCGTGAATGCTCGCGAGCCACTTCACGTTGGCAACGCCATACCAGCCTGGAACCAGCAGCCGCAGCGGGGAGCCCTGATGCCGGGTGAGCGGTTCGCCATTCAGCGCCCAGGCCAGCAGCGGCTCACGGGAGAGGGCCTGTTCGCGCGAAAGACTGCGTCCGAACTGCTGGTCCAGTTTGTTGATCTGCCCGCGGAAGTCGACATCTTCTTCGGCGTGGTCAGCTCCGAAAAAGACAAACTCGCGTGCCTCCGGCTTTACGCCGGCGAGATCGAGAACGGTCTTGAGGGGAACTCCTTTCCAAAGGCCGTTTCCCGACAAGCCCTGCAGGGGACGACGGTTCCCTGAGCACTCGAAGCCGACCGCGACTTCCGTGCTGCGCATCTTTTGCAGATCGCCCAGGGAAAAGGCCTTCGGACGCTCCACCAGGCCCGAGACTTTCAGGGCAAACGTTGCGGAATCGACGACCGGATGTCCATAGTGCTGCGTAGTGAAGAACTGGTCTTTGGGAGTGAACGCACCATCGATCTTCCGGACATCCAGGGTTCGCTTGTCCCCGGCCGGCGTGGGATTAAAGTTCGACGGCAGATCGGTGAAAGGTACGAGCGTTTCACCCGCTGCCATAGCCGGGACGACGCCCTCCGGCAGCCACGCGAGCAGACTCGCCAGGGCCAGTCCTCTTGCCGCTTCTCTTCGCGTAAGATATTCCAGCATGATTCTTAAGCTAGCAGTTCCGTTACACGCTGCCGATCGCGGCCATATCGATGTAACGGCATGGAATTCTGGGATTCGCGGTTTGTCTGGTGGCGCGGGGGACGCCTGAGGAGTACGACAACTCCAGGCAAATAGTCAAAGCGCAGACACTGGCGGTGCCGACCTGTCGGATTGGCAATGATCCGTGCGGTGAGTGGCGGGATCATTGCCATCGACAAGGGGCATTGTTACCAGGTAAGACGCATCGTGTACTGCATGGTCCGGGCACCTTGCGCGGACGTTCGCAGGCTGATGATGCCCTCTCCATTGGGCAGCGGGAGCCCGGGGTGGTTCAGCACGTTGAAGGCGTCGAGATTGATGCGCATCGACACCCTTTCGGTAATCGGGATCAACTTATAAACGCTGGCCGTGAGATTGGTAAGCCAGGGGCCGGGCATCACCTGATTGCGCCAGGGATTAAGCCCTGTGTCATACGCCACCAGCTGGTTTGCGCCGTTTTTGAGTTTCACCGTGACGTTGTTATTGTCGTTGAAGTTCGGGTCGGCCACCACGCCCGAAGCGGGAATCGGATTGATGGGCTGAATGGAAGGCGTATAGCTGGACGGAATGCCCGATACTCCGGTCGGTGTATTGATCCGGTTGGCCGGGATATAGCCGTTGAAGTAGAGATAGCCAGGGAAGCAGGTGCCCTGCCGGCAATCGCTGATCTTATACTGCGTTCCATAAATCTGGATAGGCCCCTGTGCTCCCCAGTTGT
>JBDUBZ010000272.1:0-5729 GCA_040003745.1 Terriglobia bacterium | reverse complement strand
GTTCACGAGGGCGGGAGCCGGTTTTGCTCCTGCGATGCCGAGCTTCGCTCCCAATCCGCCCAAAAGATCGAGCGGCAGCGGGAAGACTATGGTTGTGTTGTTTTCCGCGCCGATCTCCACCAGAGTCTGCAGGTAGCGCAGCGTAATGGCAATGGGCTCATTGCTGAGAACCGCTGCCGCTTCAGCAAGTTTCGCGGACGCCTGAAACTCTCCGCTCGCGGCGATGATTTTGGCTCTGCGCGTGCGTTCCGCTTCTGCCTGCGCGGCAATCGCCCGCTGCATTTCCTGCGGCAAATCCACCTGCTTGACACTGACGCGCACGACCTTGACTCCCCATGGTTCCGTGTGTTCGTCGAGAATCATCTGGAGCTTGGTATTCAGAGTTTCCCGCTGGGAAAGGAGGTCGTCCAGTTCCACCTCCCCCAGCACGGAGCGAAGGCCGGTTTGCGCTGCCTGCTCAACGGCGAACCGATAATTTTCGACTTCAACGATTGCCTGGATCGCGGTCACGACGCGGAAATAGACGACGGCATTCACCTTCAGCGAAACGTTGTCCCTTGTGATGATGTCCTGCGGCGGTACTTCCCACGTCACGACCCGGAGTGAGACATTTGTGATCTTGTCAATCGGCCAAAAAATGAGAACGATCCCCGGACCCTTTGGCTCCTTAAGTACACGGCCCAGGCGAAACACGACTGCCCGTTCATACTCGCGCAGGATATTGACGCATTTTGCCAGCCAGATCAGAATGATGACCGCAACAAAAGCGATCACGAAAGCGACGTTAGAAAACATGGAATTCTCCTTCAGACAAAACGTGGATTCCGGCAGTTCGTGGCCTATCAGCTCGCGGTTGTGTGCGCCGGGTCGTCCACCATCGCGGATTTCAGGGAATGCGTATCCAGTCTCGCGGGATGCATCCAGCCCCGCGTCGTGCGCCGGGCAGATTGTTGTTGCGCTAAAGTCGATAACTTCCTACAGGTACGGCAGCGCGCGATGTCGGTGGCCCTCCCCACGTGAAGGCTTCCCGGCAGCTCCATCAAGGCGGGACCCGTGGCTGCTGCGCGAATACCAGAGCCGCTGAGAGGAACGACGACGAAAAAATCATTCTCATAACAGTTCGACTGTGCACATTGTAGTGGAAGCGATAGCGCCGCGAAGCTCTGTGATGAAGATCTCCGAATCTCCTTTGGTTCGAAGACAACTGTCCGGTGGTCGTCTTCTTTACGCGTTAGAATTGATTTGCATTCGTGGCGTCCCGCCGCGAATTCAGGAGGTTCCATGCAAAAGCCGATTCTCGCTATTAGCGTTCTCTGCCTGGCCGCGCAAGCCGCCTCACCCGCGGACTTTCAGTATCAGGAGACGACCCAGATGACGGGCGGCAGTGCGCTTGCGGCGATGAAAATGGCTGGTACTTTCAGTAAGGCCGCGCGGCAGGCTACCGACCCAACCGTATCTTCTGTGTATATCCAGGGCAATCGCATGGCACGCGTCTCGCCGCTAAGTACGGAAATTATCGATCTGGACAACCGGACCATCACTAATATCGACCACAGCAGGAAGCAATACACGGTGATGACCTTCGAACAACTCAAAAGGCAGATGGAGCTCGCCGCCGCCCGAATGCAGAGCGAGCAGGCAAAGCAAAAACCCTCCAGCCTGCCGAACGACACCCGTATGGACTTTGCCGTGAAAGTGCGGGAGACCGGCGCGGAGAAGGACATCTCAGGTGTTCCCGCGAAGGAGGCGATCCTGAATCTGACGCTGACTGCTTCCAGCACGAAGAGCAGCGATACCGGCGCTCTCGCTATGACGAACGATATGTGGATGGCCGCAGATATTCCCGGGTATGCGGCCGTGCGCGCTTTCTACACACGTTATTCAGCCGAAATGGGAGCGATGGTTGGCGAAAGTGTCAGCCGTTCCATGGCCGCCATGCCTGCCGGTATGGGCGAGGGCATGGCCGCCATGATGAAAGAGGTTTCCAGGTTGAAGGGCGTGCCGATCCTGCAAATTATGCGAATTGGGACGTCCATAAATGGAGAGCCGCTGCCGGCAGCGTCGGAAGCTCCACTGCCCGATTCGGGCGGGTCGACGCCGAGCGGAAGCGATGTTGCCAAGTCAGTCGGCAGCGCGGCCGCAGCCAGTGCCCTGAAAGGCCTGGCCGGAGGACTGGGAGGATTCGGCGGGTTTGGCAGGAGCAAGAAGCCGAAGGAAGACGCACCAACGGCCGGTTCAGGCGTGGCACCCGGAGCGGCAGGCGCCACTGGCTACGCAGTGCTCATGGAGAACCGAACGGAGATAACCGGCTTTTCCAGCGCAGCCATTGATCCTTCGAAGTTTCAGCATCCCGCTGGCTATAAACAGATTGTGATTCAGGACAAGTAGTCACTCGTTCGTTCCCCGCAAACTGTCCGCGTCCACAACCCGCCCAGTCCTTCTGTCGCAGATGGCGACAGGGTAATAGCCAAACTGAAACTGATTGAAAGCAGGAAGGGATCCGGCGATACTTCCGTTTTCCGCCACTGTGGTGATAATGCTTCCCGGGTTAACTATGCGAATCCGGGCATTCCCAGGGTCTGCAATGTACAGATCCCCATAGCATTTCCGGCTCGCAAATTCAAAGCATCGGAGCGACTTCCCTCAATCAGCTCGCGGCGTTCCTGTAGACCTCCAGAAGTTGCCCGGCCACTCGGTCCCAGCGAAACCTCCGTGCGCGTGCCAAACCGCGAGTTATCATTTCGCTTCGGAGTTGCTCGTCCGACGCAAGGCGATCCATCGCTGCCGCGTTTTCCAGATGGTCGAGCGGCTTCGTCATGAGCGCGGCATCACCGTAGACTTCAATTGCAGTCTCCGTCTCAGCGGCGATCACGGGCACGCCGCATGCCATGGCTTCGAGCGGGGGCAACCCAAAGCCTTCGGCCGTCCCCGGGAAAAGAAGGACCGCCGCACCGTTCAGCAAAGAGAGCCTGTCTTCATTACTGACGTATCCGAGGGCGCGGACCCTGTCTGCTGAGGGAAGGCTCCCGATCAATGCGCGCAGTTCGGCAGGATAGCCACTTCGGGTTTCGGAGCGTCCCCGTCCAACCAGTACCAGCAGGTAGTTCGGATGACGTTTCACGAATTCGTCAAAGGCGCGGATGGCGACGTGGGTGTTCTTGTGACGTTCGAGCATGCCCAGCACAAGGACATACGGCTGAGCGACCCCAAGCCTCCGCAGTGCGGCCTGCAGCAGGTCGTCCTCCATGCCGGAGTGAAAGAACCGAGGCTCAACTCCATTCGAAATCACCGTTACCCTTTGCGGGGGGATGTTGTACACCCGCTGAATATCCTTACGTGAGCTCTCGGTTACAGTCACAATATGCGTGGCGCGCTTCACGCTGGCGCGCGCCATAGCGTTAAAGATCCGCCGTTTCAACGGCGGAAAATATTGTGGGTGAGTTTCATAGAGAACGTCGTGAACATGCAACACGCATCTTTCACAACCCCAGGGCGGCATAATCCGCTGGAGATGAATGAGATCCAAACGATCCTGTTTATATAAAACCGGAATGACGAGCGGGCGTTGAATCCACGGGTTGGAAACCGGGAGACGCCGAAGACGGAAATTCGACGGCAGATCGGCCTCGCCGAACGGATGACCAGAGCTCACATAGAGCAGGTATTCGTTCTTTTTATCCAGTTCAAACAGCGCGTGAATGATCCCGAGTAACGCGGTCTCCACTCCACCCTTGCCTTTGCCCAGAATGTGCGCATCAATGCCGATTCGCATTTATCGTTTCACTTCCGGCTTCACGCCCTGAGGCGCCAGCCGCCGCCATATATCCGCGACCCCGTAATGCTGGTAAACGTAACGCAAACGAAACACTCTGTACAACAGCGAGAAGAAAGCCCGAAGCACAGGCTGGGCCAATTTTGGCGGAAACGGCGAAGCCTCGCTTTTGAAAGGGATCCCGCGGATTTCTTCGGAGAAATCTACATAGCGAGTTGCTGCATCTTCCATCCGCAGGTTGTCGCAGACAAATCGCCGGCCAGCCGCACCCATCTCCATTCGCCGCGTGGGGTCGCTCAGAATTTCCTCGGCGGCCTTCAGAAAATGCGGCTGCTCAAGTCGTTCATCCACTGACATTTTGAGGCACGCGCTGGCGGGCAATTCGCGAAACGAACCATCGTCGCTCACAATCAGAGGACGCCCCGCTTCCATGCTTCGCAGCGCGCTTCCGGATGTTTCTCCGGCCGTCGGGTAGCGCAGGTTGACAACCACGTCCGATGCCCGAATCAACCGGCGGTATTCATCCCAGGGAACCCATCCTGTTCGGATAACGATATCCTGTATGCCCAGTTTGGCGATACTGCGGTTCGCGTCGGCGCTCATCCGGCCGCCACTGACAAGCAGAAGTTTGAGTTTGGGAAAACGGCGCCTGAGTTCGGGAAGGCTGCTTAGCACGGTGCCGAGCCGCTTGTTATACGCCAGAGTGCTGACGGAAGCCAGCACCAGATCGTCGGCTTGCAAACCGTACCGCGCGCGCACGGCTGGGTCAGGCTCTTCAAGCGGCTGGATGACGATGCCGTGGGGGATGACGCGGCTCGGGACGGAAGGAAATTCAGAGCGCAGCCACGTTGCGGCAAATTCGCTATGCACGATGACTCCACGGCTCATTTCTACTATCGGACGGGCGAGACTCAGTCTGTACGGATCGTCCAGACTGAGAAGAAGACGTCTGGCCACCGTTCCGGAGCGGGTTCCGAACTGCGGCGTCAGTATGCGCTTCAGCGCTGCGAATTCTCCGCGAAGCAGCGTCAGGCCCAGCACGAGAAAACTCAGGGAGTAATCGTGCAGAACCACAATGCCGGGCGCCCGGCTCATGCACGGGATCATGTATTCGTGGAACGCCAGGCTGTTACCCATCTGATAGATCACGGAATCGTATTGGCTCCGCCTTTGCAGGAATTCATCCGGATGAATGATGGTGCAGCAGGCGCGAATCGCCGCGTTGGATGGCTCGTATGAATCGACCACGACATCGATGTCGGCGAGGGCGGCGAGCGACGGGAGGAGTTCTTCGCTGTAATCGGAAATTCCCGTCTTCATGGGGTTGAGAGGCGAAAAGAACGCCAGCCGAAGTCTTCCCATCCGTCAGCCCACGCCGGCCGCGGGAACGGCCGCGACGTCGGCGCGCCTTTCTTTGAGTGCGCGCACAACCTCACGCAGCAGAGGCCTCTCAAGCCAGGCAAGCGGTAAAGCGTATACGGCTGTGTAGATGGCCAGCTCCATGACAAGCGAAATCCAGCTGGTGGCGGGATGAACGACGCGGCGGATGGAAAGCACCACCAGCGACGCCAGTGTCGCTGAGCCCACCGCTCGTTTGGCGATGTCGAATAACGATACGCCCATGCGAAGCCGCGATATGTAGTATTGCTTGGCGATCAGGCCCCCCAGGCACACAGCAACGATGCCCGCTGCCGCGCCCGGCTTTCCAAAAGCCCACGTCAGGGGCACGAACAACAGGGCAAAGGCAGCGCCGAATGCAAGAATCACGTTGACGATAGGCCGGGTACAACCGCGCACCTCGAACAGAAATCCCCAGCTGTAAGCAATGCCGCCAACGACCTGGTAATAGCCGATAAAAATACCGGAGATGCGGCCTCCATGCGGATAGCGGAGATAGATTACACCCGCTGGAAGGGCGATGCCTTCCATAACTACCTGATGGGGGCTGTAATGCAGG
>JBDUBZ010000271.1:0-5740 GCA_040003745.1 Terriglobia bacterium | reverse complement strand
CAGTACGGCGATAACGTTTTGCTGTGGGCGGAGCCGCGCCACGCTGATCGCCGGATGCCAGAGCATAAAAAGGAGGATGGCGATAAGAACCGTTTGAATCAGCCAGATGAGCGTGGAACGGAGCCGGGAGAGCACCGAACGGCGCCGCCGCATCTGCCAATAAAGAGCGCCAGCCGCGAGCACAAAAAGCACGGCCATCAGCCAGACAGGCCACGGCGAAAGCAGGGTGAGTTTGCCCTTCGCGAAGATAGCTGGCGGGTATTTAAACAGGAACTCAAACATTTTCAGGTTCCGTCGAAATCATCTACTAATTGGGGTCAGGCCGCAACACTTAGGCATGTAAAGATTTGCATGCGCCCGGCGCGGCGGAAGGATGACCGGAGTCTCGTATGCCGAACAGCATAGCATGAAGAAATTTTAGCCTCTCGATATTGAAATCCACGCAATTGTTGCCGGGCCCAGCCGTGGCGAGCGCTCAGGCCGGTGCGAACGCGCGCGATGAAGTGCGGATTCCGCTCGGCTTTGCGACCGCGAGCGGTAAACTGGAATTGGTAACTCCCCGTATGGTTCTCACGAGTACTGTCGCCGAAGAGATCCTCGACTTGAAACGCGAGCGCCACGCGATTCTGCTGGCGCATCATTATCAAGAGGCTGAGATTCAGGAAGTTGCCGATTTTGTAGGCGACAGCCTGGAACTAGCCCAAAAAGCGCGCGACGCGGAGGGCAGCGTGATCGCCTTTTGCGGCGTGTGGTTTATGGCGGAGACGGCGAAGGTGCTGAACCCTTCCCGGATTGTGGTGGTTCCGGATAAGGCGGCGAGCTGCAGTCTGGTGGAGGGCTGCCCGGTTGAACCTGTTCGCGAGTACCGCCGGCGACACCCCGATCACGTCATTGTCAGCTACATCAACACGTCGATCGAGGTTAAGGCGGAGTCGGATATTCTCTGCACTTCGCGCAATGCGGTTAAAATTGTGAACTCGATACCGGCCGATAAGACCGTCCTGTTTCTGCCCGATAAGAACCTGGGAAATTGGGTGCAAAAGCAGACGGGCCGCGAGAATATGAAAATCTGGCAGGGTTCCTGCATCGTGCATAATACCTTTCCGGTGCGGCGGCTGCTCGATGCAAAGGCGGCTTATCCGCTGGCTGAAGTAGTGGCTCATCCGGAATGTCCGGAGGCTGTGCTGGCGCATGCGGATTTCATTGGTTCGACTTCGGGCATCATCGACCACTGCGCCCGGAGCCTCGCACCTGAATTCATTGTGATGACGGAAAGCGGCGTGAACTTTTCGCTTGAGCGCGTGGCGCCCGGCAAGAAATTCCATTACGTCGCCAACGAAAACTGTAACTGCAGTGAGTGCCCGTTCATGCGCCTGAATACGATGGAAAAGCTGCGGGATTGCCTGCTTTACCTCGAACCGCGCGTTGAAGTTCCGGACGAGCTGATGCGGCGGGCGCTCGTTCCGATTGAGCGAATGCTGGCAGTCCGGTGAATCAGGCCCCTCTCACCGACCGTTTCGGACGCATCCATAATAATCTGCGCATCAGCGTTACGGATCGCTGCAATATACGCTGTTTTTACTGCATGCCGGAGGAAGGCGTACAGTTCATGGATCGCGCGGAGATCCTCACTTATGAGGAAATTGAGCGCGTTGCGCGCGTGGCCGCGAAGCTGGGAATCTCGAAGCTCCGTATTACCGGCGGCGAGCCCCTGTTGCGGCGCGACCTTCCGCGCCTGATCGGGATGCTGGCGGCGATACCAGGCATCCAGGATATTGCGCTGACCACCAATGGGGTGCTGCTCGAAAAACATGCGCGCGATTTATACGGCGCGGGGCTGCGGCGGCTGAACATTCACCTCGACACGCTCGACCGCGAGAAATTTCGCCAGATCACGCGGCGCGACGACCTTGGGCGCGTACTCGACGGAATCGAGGCAGCTACGGCCGCGGGGTTCCGGCGGATTAAAATCAACATTGTGGCGGTGAAAGGGCTGGTTGAGCCCGATATTATCCCCATGGCTTTATACTGCCGCGAGCGTGGCTTTGAACCAAGGTACATCGAGTTCATGCCGCTCGATTCGCAGGCGCTGTGGGGCCGTGGCAGGGTGCTGACCGCGGACGAAATTATCGGCATGATCACACGCGGGATCGGGCCGGTGGAACCTGTGCCCGACGGCGATCCGCGCGCCCCGGCGACCGAATACCGTTATCAGGACGGCGGTGGCACGCTGGGTTTCATCGCGTCGGTCAGTAAGCCGTTTTGTCTGAACTGCAACCGCATACGTCTGACGTCTGACGGAAAGCTGCGCTATTGCCTGTTTGCCATCGACGAGACCGATGTGCGGGGCCTGCTGCGGTCAAACGCGGACGATGAAGCAATCGCGGCCGTCATCCGGCAGAACGTTTCGGAGAAGTGGCTGGGGCATGAAATTAATTCCAGCCAGTTTGTGGCCCCGCCCCGTCCCATGTATTCGATCGGTGGCTGAGGTTCAGGCTGCCACGTGAGTTGCTGAGCGATAGAAACACTTGCTATCAATCAGGGGCAGGCCTATTGTGAGCGATAGACTGGATTTCTATCGATCATGATGTGGAACTGGCAGCAACCGAACTGGCCCGAGTTCTCCTGGGACAAGGCCCGCCTCATGAAGGCGGAAGAGCATTTTCTTGTCGGCTCCGGTGTGTTCATCGGCACGGTAAAACATCTCTCGCCGGAAGATGCAGAGCAACTCACCGTGGAGGCGATGAGTATCGAAGCGCTGACCACTTCGGAAATCGAAGGCGAGATTCTCGACACTTTGTAACAGAAGGTCGGTCTTCAGACCGAATGTCTCGGTTGCTACCGTTTTGCTGCCACGGAGCGGTCAACTCACGTCAAATCAGATGAAGATTCGAACCGGACTTGATCAGGCACTGCCCATAAGTTACAGATCACAAGATGCCTCCGCAACCAATTTTGCCACGTTTGCCGCGGAGCCTCGCGCGATATGCACGACACGGCGCCTACTGCCGAATCTGCGACCATCCGACCCTTTTCGCAGCAAAGTCCGCCTCGACTTTGAGAAGCGCGGTTCGCTTTTCAAGCTCCCGCTATCGAAACGTGACTAGCCGTGCCTATAATTGTTAGGTATTACACACGCAAATTCCATCGCAAAACCTTCTGAAAAAGTCTTCCGGGTGAAGACAAGCTTGAAAGAGTATCGTTGGCGTGCGTGGTGTTGCACCAGGGAAGATGCGTTGCAGTGGCTTTGTAGATGAACGGAGAGATAGCAAATGGCGCGTGAAGAATTCCTGGCGGTACTCAGCGAGCTCCTTGAGACGGACTCCCCGTTAACCGGAGCCGACGAGTTGGGTGGCCTTTTCGGTTGGGATTCGCTGGCAGTAATTAGCTTCATGGCTATTGCAGACGAGAGATGGGGGGTGACTCTTGCACCAAAGAACATTTCGGCGTGCAAGACGGTGGACGACCTTGCGGCCCTGGTTCCCTGAAAAGCTACTCTCCAAGCGGTGCACTCCGAAAACGCCGATGCTGAACCCAATGGATCTTTCTGACCGCGTTGTACTTGTGACGGGAGCATCCTCAGGCATCGGGCGCGATACTGCTCAATTACTTAGCCAGCTCGGCGCGCGCGTAGTTCTAGCCGGACGCGACTCCCACCGCCTCTCGGACACTTTCTCGGAACTGACTGGGGAAGGACACAGGATCGAATCCTTTGACCTGCGCACCGCCGACCAGATTCCACTCTGGATCAAGGGCATAGTTTCGAGTGTTGGTCCGCTAAGCGGAGCGGTGCATTGGGCGGGAATACACAGTCATCGACCGCTCCGAATTCTGGACGTCGAAAAGTTCGAAGAGGTTCAGAGAGTCAATACTACAACCTCGATCATGCTTGCCAAAGGTTTTCGGCAAAAAGGTTGTTGTGTCGAGGGCGCCAGTATCGTGCTGTTATCTTCCGTAGTTGGACTTGTAGGAGAGCCGGGCGTTGCCGCCTACGCTGCGAGTAAGGCCGCAGTGATTGGCCTCACGCGTTGTCTGGCGCTGGCTTCCGAACAGATTCGAGTCAACTGTGTTGCTCCGGCGATGGTGAAAACCGAACTGGCGGAGCGGATGTTCCAATCGCTGAGCCCGGAGCAGGCCGCCAAGATCGAGCAGGCATGCCCCCTCGGAATCGGCAGCCCCCGCGATGTCGCTCACGCGATCGCTTTTCTGTTGTCCGCTGCCGCCCGATGGATTACGGGTTCAGTCCTAGTCGTTGACGGCGGCTACACTGCACGCTGAAGGAAGCAAAAGATGAGAGCTGCTGCAATTTCATCCATTGAATATCACTTACCGCGGAAAATACTCTCCAATGAACAACTGGCGGATGAATTCCCTGAATGGTCCCGGGACAAGATCGATGCCAAGACCGGAATCACCGAACGGCATATTGCAGCCGAAGGCGAATGCTCGTCTGACCTTGCCGTTGAGGCTGCGACTAAATTGTTCCGGTCGGGCATTTGCAAGCCGGAAGAAATAGACTACATCTTGTTCTGCACGCAAAGCCCGGACTATTTCCTGCCGACGACCGCCTGCCTTCTTCAATCACGCCTTGGTATTCCCTCGTCGGCTGGCGCACTCGACTACAACCTCGGTTGTTCGGGTTACGTGGCCGGCCTCGGGCTTGCAAAGGGTCTGATCGAAACGGGCCAGTCCGCCCGTGTGCTGCTGCTGACCGGCGAGACTTATAGCAAATTCATAAATAGGCGCGACAAGAGCATTCGAACAATTTTTGGTGATGCTGCCAGCGCAACGCTGGTTTCAGCTATTGAGACAACCATCCAGCCGCCCTTAGGACCGTTCGTGTACGGCACAGACGGCTCGGGAGCAGAGAATCTTATTGTGCCAACCGGTGGAATGAGAAATCCAAGAACGGCGGAGAGCGCCGAGGTGCACGCGGATGAGAACGGCAGTTTTCGGAGCCGGGACAACCTTTACATGAACGGCGCCGAGGTCTTCAACTTTACCCTGCTAACCATTCCCCGGTGTGTCACTGCTCTGCTTGACCGGGCTGAACTGGGAATGGATGCGGTAGACCTGTTCGTGTTTCATCAGGCCAACCACTTCATGCTCGAGCATCTGCGAAAGAAGATTAGGATTCCTGAGCAGAAATTCTTCGTTTTCATGAGCAACTGCGGGAATACCGTCTCCTCCACGATACCCATAGCACTTAAACATGCCCAGGAGGAGGGCCGCTTGCAGTCGGGGCACCGGGTGATGGTCGTCGGTTTCGGTGTTGGGTATTCGTGGGCCGCTGGGCTCTTGCGGTGGAGTTGACTCAAAGCGTCGACTGACCCATCGCTTTCTTTTTTCGTTTCAGCGGTCTCAGGCCGTCGAGAAAACTTTCGTACGAGGTCTCCAGCGTGAGAGGAACGGTGACTCTGGCGCGCGGACGGGCCTTCTCCTGCGAGACGAACATATAAGCCGGCACGTCCGATGCGATTACCGAAGACGTCGCGATTACAGCACCCTCTCCAATCGTGAGTGTCTTGCCCGGCGCGGCGGCCACAACGCAATTCGCGCCAATGAATGCGTTCTTTCCGACCACAATGCGGCCTGAACCACGGGTGTGAGCGATAAGAATTGAGCGCAGGGCGATTTGTGCGCCGTCGCACAATTCGATGCATTCAGGGTACTCATTTTCCATGTACACGTCGTCACCGATAAAAACGCGACCGGTGATGCGAACGCCGCGAAGCTTGTG
>JBDUBZ010000270.1:0-5769 GCA_040003745.1 Terriglobia bacterium | reverse complement strand
ACAACGCCAGGGCTGAGACGATGCTGGTGATGATTCGTCCGAAAAATGTTCCGATGCCGCGCGAAAGAGTCATTCGCTATTTTTCGGTATCGTGAATCGTCTGCAATTCGAGGATTTCCAGCTCCTTGGCGCCGCCGGGCACCTGCAGTTTCACGGTATCGCCAACTACTTTGCCGAGCAGCGCTTTGCCGATGGGAGATCCGGTGGAGATTCTTCCATTGGGGGCGTCCGCCTCTTCGCTGGTCACCACGTAATAGTTGATCTTCTCTTCTTTATTAAGGTCGAGGACCACCACGCGCGAACCCAGACCCACCTTGTCGTGGGGGATCTTCGAGAAGTCGATCATCGAGAATTCCGACAGACGCTTCTGCAGCTGCCCGAGGCGCGCGTTGACGAAGCCCTGCCGGTCTTTGGCGGCGTGGTATTCGGCGTTTTCCTTCAGGTCGCCGTGCGCGCGCGCCTTCAAAATCTCACGGGGGAGTTCATTACGCAGCTCGTATTCGAGCGCGACGATCTCGTCTTCCAGTTTTTTCCTGATATCGAGCATTGAGCGGGAATCGCTCCTATCCGGCCATTATAGCGGCAGACGCTAAGATGGAAGTGGTGCTCCTTACAATTGCTCCCCAGACGCCTGCACGGCCCTCATGGCTTCGCGCGCCCGCTCCGGTGGGCTCGAATTACCGCGAACTCAAGAATCTCATCGCCGACCTTAAATTACACACGGTTTGCGAGAGTGCGGCTTGCCCCAATGTGGGCGAGTGCTGGAACCAGCGCACCGCCACCTTTATGATTCTCGGGAACGTCTGCACGCGCCGCTGCGGATTCTGCGCGGTGCAGAAGGGCGCTCCGCTGGCGGTGGATTACGATGAGCCGCGGCGGGTGGCTGAGGCCGTTTCGGTGATGGGACTCAATTACGCAGTGGTGACAAGCGTGAATCGCGACGACCGGAAGGATGGCGGTGCGGAACTCTTCGCTATGACGATCCGCGCGATTCGGGAGCGCATTCCGGGCTGCAAGGTCGAGGTGCTGGTGCCGGACTTTCAGGGCAGCCATCGGGCGATGGAAATCGTAATGGAAGCCCGGCCGGACGTGCTCAACCACAACACCGAAACGGTTCCCCGGCTGTATCGTCAGGTCAGACTCGGCGCGCGCTATGAGCGCTCCCTCGACATGCTGGCTTATGCGAAAAAACTGGGCGGCGACACGCCTGTGAAATCGGGACTTATGCTGGGTCTGGGTGAGACTCCCGACGAAGTTCTGGGGGTGATGCGCGACCTGCGGGCGAGCAGCGTGGACATTCTTACACTGGGGCAGTATTTGCGCCCGTCGCCTAAACATCTGCCGATTGTTCGTTACGTTCCGCCCGCTGAATTCGATGGATTCCGGCGTGCGGGGAACGAGATGGGCTATTCGCACGTCGAAGCCGGTCCCCTGGTCAGAAGCTCTTATCACGCCAACGACTCGCACACCGCCGCGCGCTGCTGAGGCGGCTTCGGTGACGTCGTAAGTCACTGACCCCAGCTTCGCCGGGACGACATAGTGACCCGCGCCACTACACGACTGACCCAGGTCAATGTGATTGTTCACAAGCTGTGGCTTTGGAGAACAGGGACCAAGCTATCACGGCAAACGTCGTTCTGCCGTTTACGATGGGCACGCCAGCCAACCCAGGCCGGTCTGGTGCCGGGGAGACGCGTCGCGGATCAACCGCGGCACAATTTCGTGCCCCTCCCCGGCCAGGCCCCGAGTGCCTGAAGACGGGTTTTGAAATTTTCGATATCTGAGCCGAAAAGCGCCGCATTACAACGCCGCATGCTCTCCGCAAGCTGTAATCTTGATTTGGGGGTGGCTGGGTGATTTCAAGACGCGACGTGGCTAAGGTGGCCTTGGGAACAATGGCATTGCCGGCGGCGGCAGCGCGCAAAATCGACTCCGTGGTGAGTGGCGTGCAGTTCGGCTTGCAGAGCTACATCTTCACGGGAATTGGCCTGCCGCAGGATAGCCTGGTGGATGTGGTGATCGCGTCGATGGTGGAATGCGGCCTGGGCGAGTGCGACCTGTACGCGCCGCTGGTAGAGCCGGGGCCCTTGTGGGACAGAGTCCGCGCGGCCGGGGCGAACGCGGCGGAGCGCGCGCAGGCTCGTGCTGAACTGACGGCGTGGCGAGCATCGGTCTCGCTGGACCACTACCGGCCGCTGCGCAGGAGATTCGAAGACGCTGGGATCGAGATTTATGCGATGACGGGCTTCCCTGGGTCGACTGAGGCGCAACTCACCAAAACTTTTGAAATCGCGGAAATTCTGGGAGTGCGGTTGATCAGCCTGGCGATGACGCTTTCGGCGGCACAGCGGATGGCGCCGATGGTGGAGAAGAGTCACTTCGTGGTGAGCGTGCAGGGCGGTCCGAATATGAACAGCACGAATCCCGACGCGGTGGCGAAACCGGAGGACCATGACAAGGTGCTGGCATTCTCGAAGAGTTACCGATTGACGTACGATATCGGCGACGGGACGGGAGGCGGATTCGATTCACTGCAGTTCGTAGAGCAGCATCACGATCGGCTGGCCAAGCTCGACGTGAAGGACAAGCGGAAGGACCGGGTGAGCATGCCGTACGGCGAAGGCGACACTCCGGTGGCGGAGATTCTGAGGCTGATTCGGGACCGGAAGTACGACATCCGGTGCTACCTGGATTGCGACCATAAGACTGCGGACCGGCCAGCGGACGTGAAGCGGTCGTTCGAGTACGTGAAGGCGGCCCTGCGGTAGAGGCTGGCGAGCGCGTCGGAGCGCAGCCAGTCGCGGAGACCGGCGCATGTAATGGAGCCGTGCTCTCCGCATGCGGCCTTACGTCACAAATAACGTCACAACGGGCTTTTGGCGTTGCCCAAAATAGCTGAAGCTGATTGGAAGGTATGGTGGGCGCGCAGGGACTCGAACCCGGACCTCCTGCGTGTGAAGAGAGAGCCTGACGGATACATCTAAACACACCGGTGCCGGTCGAGGATTGGGCTTCTTATCCTCGCGTTGAAATGGTTCATGCGGTCAAAGCAAAGCAGCATAATTCAACGAGGCCCGCTGGTCCGGTGGGGTATATAATGGGCTGCCGGAATCGACTTGAACGGAAGTACATTATTGCAAGGACAAAGAAAAAGAATGACCCATAAGTCTCTACTCGTATTGCTGACTACCGTAGCTATAGCGATGCCGGTGTCCGTCATGGCCGCCGAAAACGCATTGCGCCTCGTCTCCATTGACGTGGACGGCGGAGCCAGCAATCTTTTCATCACCCCCCACGGAAAATCGATCCTGGTGGACACCGGGAATCCCGACCGCGGCGACCACCCCAATTCCGAAACTCTCGAAAAAGCCATTAAAGGGGCGGGGGTGACCAAGCTCGACTACGTGATCCTCACGCATTATCACGTGGATCATATCGGCGGTATGGAAGGCCTGCTGAAGCGCATTCCCGTTGACACTTTCATCGACCATGGCGAAAATCGCGAAGTGCCCGGAACGCAGGGCCCTGGCGGACTTATCGGACCGGACTGGCGCACAGTCGGACCGGACGGCAAGCCCAGGGCGGGCCGGGGCGGAGCGATTCCTCCCCCGCCCACGGAAATTCCGCCACCCAATTCCACGGCAGGCTTTTACGCTCGCTATCTCAAACTGATCGCCGGGCATCCGCACCGTGTTGTCAAACCCGGGGAAAAGCTGGTGGTCGACGGCGTGACTTTCACGTTCGTGGCCGCCGATGCCGTAATGATCGCCAAGCCGCTGCGCGGCGCGGGCGAGAACAATCCGGCCTGCGCCAATATGCCGGGCATGCAGTCCAATGGCGGCGAGGAAAACACCCGATCCACCAGCATGGTGATCAGCTACGGTAAGGCCAAGGTTGCTCTTTTCGGCGACCTGACCTGGGACCGCGAGAAAGATCTCTTCTGCCCCATCGACCGGGTTGGCAAAGTCGACGTCTATATTGTCAGCCACCATGGCACGCAATGGTCCGGCAGCCCCGCCATGCTGAACTCACTGCAGCCCATCGTGGCACTCATGGGCGATGGGTCTACCAAGGGCGACGATCCGGAGCGCGTCAAGACGATTGAAGCCAGTCCCCGGCTCAAGGGGCTGTGGCGTCTGCATGCCGGGCGCGGCAAAGAGAGCATTGACGGCGATCCGAACATGATTGCCAACAACAGTCTCGACCTTGCCGAAGACACACGGGCGAGTCTGAAGGTCGACATTCAGTCCAATGGTGAAATCACCGTGACCAACGAGCGGAACGGTTTCAGCAAGACCTACAAAGGCGGCAAGTAGCTTCCGGCTGCTTTGTTAACATCACGGCGCGGATTGACAAGCTCAATCCGCGCCGTTTTCTTTGAAAAAGACGCGGCCATTGTCGCGGCTTGCTTAAGTTGTTGTGAACCTAAGTTGCCGTAGATGAGAGTTTGTGTAGAAGTCATGTCTAAAAGGCAAACGCTCCAAAAGCGACCTGCAAGGTGACTGGAAACTCATTGATTTTAATGATGGGCGCGCAGGGACTCGAACCCCGGACCTCCTGCGTGTGAAGCCTGAAGCAGGCTTCTTTTGGCTCTTTGGTTTCCGTTCCGTTCTCTGTATTTTCAACCAGTGGGGGAGTCTGCTCTTCGCTCTTCGCTCAATCAGCAAGCTCCGCCGTATCAATACATGGGGTTTGGATACGGTTCTGATACGGCGCTGGGAGCACTCCGAATCGTATGCTTTTAGGGCCAGCCTCCGGGCGGAGATGTCGAAACGCTGATGTGGTATAAAGGAGTTTAACCCGTCGGCAGCGTGCTGTCGACTCAAGGGCCGCCAGGGAGCAATCCCGCGCGGCCTTTGCTTTTTCTGGCCGATTTTCCCCATGCGCACGATCATTTACGTTGACGGGTTCAACCTCTATTTCAGGCTGCTTGTGAATCGGCCAGCGGCGAAATGGTTGAACATCAAAACGCTTGCCGAAAGACTCCTTGATCCGGCCAACGTTGTGACTGGCGTCAAGTACTATACAGCTCGTGTGTCCGGTCGCATCGATCCCACCGCACCCGGCCGGCAACAGGTCTATCTCGATGCCCTGCGAACCGTGCCAGAGATTGAAATCCATATGGGTAGTTTCCTTCTATCGGAGAAATTTGCCGGGCTGGTCAAGCCCCCGGAATTTCGCCCTCGTACTGCGCTTGCGCAGCCGTGGCCCGACGTTGTAAAGGTGATTAAAGTTGAAGAAAAGGGAAGTGACGTCAATCTCGCGTCCCATCTCCTGCTGGACGCCTTTCAAGGCAATTTTGACGTCGCTGCCGTTCTCTCGAACGACAGTGATCTTGTGGAACCGATACGGATTGTCACGAAGGTTTTGGGCAAGCCCGTCGGTCTGCTTTCGCCAGTCTCAAACCCTACGTTGGAATTGAAGGACGTTGCCAGTTTCATACGGCGTATCAGCGTGAGCGACTTGGCCGGCTCCCAGTTCCCTGACCCTGTTGTGCTGTCAAATGGATCGACGCTGAACAAGCCTGCAACGTGGGCGTAGCAGGCTGGACCGGGGCACCAGAGTTGGAGCACCGCTGAATCGCTTCCACAGTGGAGGATCGTAGACCTTTTGCCGGCGGGTCGGTGCGGATGACGGCGCACTTCACAGGGAAGGTCTGCTGCCCCAACTGCGGAGAAGCGAAGCTGCGGAAGAAGGATCTTCGGATTCGGCGGCTGCGGCACGAAAGCTGGGGCGTGCGCCGCTCGGTGCTCGAACTGGAGACGCGGA
>JBDUBZ010000269.1:0-5779 GCA_040003745.1 Terriglobia bacterium | reverse complement strand
GGAAAGTCGATCTATTTCACAACCGCCGATATCCCGGCGGAGGTCTGGCAGACGACGGTCAATGGAGGAGAAGAATCGGCGGTCATCGGGAAGGCAGTGGGGCATGCCGCTCTCGCCGCGGGTCCGGATGGACTGTATTATTTCTCCACGGCCTCAAATACGGGAGCGCAACTCGACTTCCTGCGCTTTGCCGACCGCTCCATCCACCCACTGGCTACGATTGATCGCCCAGTACACACCTTTCTCTCGAGCTCGTCGGATGGCCACTCCGTCCTCTACAGCCAGATCGACAGTCGCGATCACGATCTCATGATGGTCGATCCTTACCGCTGACCGGCCTGAGGAGGGTGCGGATCAACTTTCGTGAATCCAACATGTTATCCGGGGAGATCGCGATCAGGGAGATTTCATGAACAGCCCGCTCAAGGCGGAGGTAGCATGGGTGCGGAACCAGATATGAGAAAGATCGTAAGTTTGGCGCGGAGCGCACAAACGGCTGGAAAGATAGATCGACGAGGCTTTCTGCAGACTGCCGGAACCCTTACCGCCCTGGGAGGGCGCGCGGCCGCCGCGCTTCCCTCCGTTTCCTTGTTGGTGGAACCGGGCGACGCCATCGCGAACGCGGCCCCCGCGAAATGGGCGGCGGCAGAGCTCGCACGAGCTTTGACCGCCGCTGGTTCGCCGGTCCGGATGTGCGCCAAACTTTCGGAAGTGCAGCCGGGAAGCCAGTGCATTGTCGTCGCGGGCGCGCGATCGACCCTGGCGCGGGATCTGCTGCGCCGGGCCGGAGTCTCCGTTCCCCAGCAGGCCGAGTCGCTCGCGATCGTGCCGGGAAGCACGGCACTTGCCGCCGGATACGACACCAGGGGATTGGTTTATGCTCTGCTCAACGTCGCGGACCGCGTCCGCCAGGGCGCCGCTCTTCTGCCGGAACAGGCGGTGGCGGAAAAGCCGAACAACCGCATTCGAAGCTGGACCCGGCTCTTCACCAGCGACGTTGAGGACAAACCCTGGTACAACGATCGCGAAATGTGGCCCGAGTACCTCACCATGCTCGCCACCAACCGCTTCAACCGGTTCAATCTCGCGCTGGGTATTGGCTACGATTTCATTCGCCAGGTCACAGACGCCTACTTCCTCTTCTCCTATCCCTTTCTCATCGACGTCCCCGGCTACAAAGTCCGGGCGCCGCAGCTTCCAGACAAAGAGCGCGACGCCAATCTGGCGATGCTGAAGTTCATTTCCGAGCAAACGGTGGCGCGCGGCATGGAATTCCAGCTCGGTCTTTGGATGCACGGCTACGAGTGGATCGATACGAAGAACGCCAATTACACCATCGAGGGCCTGAACAAGGAAAACCACGGCCCCTACTGCCGTGACGCCGTGCGCCAGCTTCTGCGGGCCTGTCCGGCAATCAGCGGAATCACCTTTCGCGTACATGGCGAAAGCGGAGTTGAGGAAGGCAGCTATGACTTCTGGAAAACCGTTTTCGACGGCGTCGCCACCTGCGGCCGGAAAGTCGAGATCGACATGCATGCCAAGGGCATGGACGAAGAGATGCAAAAGATCGCCGTAGCCACCAAACAACCGGTTAAGATTTCGCCTAAGTATTGGGCGGAGCACTTCGGCATGCCGTATCATCAGGCCGATATCCGCGCTGAAGAGCAGCCTAAGCCCGGTCGCGGCGGTACGGGGTTGATGAAGAACAGCGCTGGGGCCCGTAGCTTCCTGCGCTACGGCTATGGCGATCTGCTGCGCGAAGACCGGCCTTTCGGAATCGTCCACCGCATCTGGCCCGGGACTCAGCGCCTGTTGCTCTGGGCCGACCCCGTAACCGCCGCCGGACACTCCCGGGCCTTCACCTTTTGTGGCAGCGATGGCGTCGAAGTGATGGAACCCCTTTCCTTCAAAGGCCGGCGGGGTTCCGGCATCGCGGGCGATCGTTGCGCCTATCTCGATGCCAGTCTGAAACCGCGCTGGGACTGGCAGAAATACGAGTACGGCACACGTGTCTGGGGCCGCATGCTCTATAACCCCGAAACGCCCCCGTCGGAAGTTCGGCCTTTTTTGAATAAGCAGTTCGGCCCCGCTGCCCTGGCGGTCGAATCCGCGCTCGCCAACGCCAGCCGGATTCTTCCCATCATCACGACCGGGCACGCCACGTCCGCGGGCAACAACACCTACTGGCCAGAGCTATATCTGAACCAGTCGTTGATCGATGGCGACCATCCGGGACCTTACCGCGACACACCCGTGCCTCGTGTTTTCGGTAATGTCAGCCCCCTCGACCCGCAGCTGTTTTCGCGAATCAACGATTTCGCGGACCAGCTGCTGAGCGGTGAAGTCAGCGGCAAGTATTCGCCTGTCGAAGTCGCGCAATGGATTGAGGACTATTCGGCCAAAGCCGCTGAGAATCTCGCGCAGGCGGAGAAACTGGCCACCGGAAAGGCGCGCCCCGAATATCGCCGGATGGCAATCGACGTCGCTATACAGTCGCGAATCGGGACCTTCTTTGGATCTCGATTCCGTTCCGCTGTTCTCTACCGGATCTACGAAAAAACCGGCGACCGCCGCGCTTTCGACGAATCGCTGCGCAAATACCGCGAAGCCAGAGCGGCATGGGCGGAAATCGTCGCGATCGCCAAGCCTGTCTACAAGCCGGACATCACGATTGGTGAGAACCCCCAGTTGCGCGGCCACTGGTCGGATCGCCTGCCCGCTATAGACGCGGACATTGCCCTGCTGGCCAAACAAGCCGATTCCCCGCGCAAAAGCGAACGGGACGCCTCCGCCGCGATTCAAGCCGCGCTCGGACGCCCGTCCCGCAGCCCCCTGACCTGCAACCACACCGCGGCCGCAACGTTTCGAGCCGGGCAGCCGCTCCCTGTCGAATTAACTGTAGCCAACACGGCAACCGCTCGTCTCTTTTATCGTCACGTTACCCATGCGGAACGTTACCAGTCGACGGACATGGAATTGAAGGACGGCCGCTATCGCGCCACGATTGCCGGCGACTACACAAATTCGCCTTATCCGCTTGAGTACTATTTCGAGCTCAAGCGCGGCAATTCGGCGTGGCTGTATCCCGGCTTCAAACCCGAACTGGCAAACCAGCCTTACTTTGTCGTCAGAAAAGCCCAGGCTGTCAAAAAAGCCTAGATCTTCAGGAGACTCCAGGATGAAACTGCGCAGAACCGCGCTTGCAGCAATCTGTGCCGCCGCTTCCTTGCAAGGTCAGAAGGATTGGCCCACCTACGGGCACGATCCGGGCGGCATGCGCTATTCGCCTCTTACCCAGATCGATGTGAACAATGTTTCCAAACTGCATCGGGCGTGGACTTATCACACCGGCGACACGGGTAATCAGTTTGAGACGACCCCAATTGTCGTCGGCAACCGGATGTATCTCTCCACGCAGACCGGCCGGATCGTGGCCCTCGAACCCGAGACCGGGAAAGAGATCTGGACTTACAACCCGAACATTCGGCGCCCTCGCGAACATCGTGGTGTGGCATATTGGCCCGGAGATGCCGCAACACCCGCGCGTATCCTCTTTGGAACCTCCGACAGCAGGCTCATCGCGCTCGATGCGGCATCGGGCAAGCCGGTATCCGCGTTTGGGAAGAACGGCGAGGTTGATCTCCGCGCGGGCGTCGCCGATGATTTCGCCCGAGCCGGTTACTCCGTGACTTCACCCCCGGCAATTTACAAGGACCTCGTGATTGTTGGCGGCAGCACTCAAGAGGGGCCGAGCCGCGGACCCAGCGGCGATCCGCGCGCCTTCAGCGTTCGAACCGGCAAACTGGTCTGGCGTTTCCACACGGTGCCTCAGCCCGGAGAGCCCGGCAACGAAACCTGGGGACCAGATGGATGGAAGCAGCGCGCCGGCCCCAGCCTGTGGGGATTGATCAACGTCGATACCGCGCGCGGGCTGGTCCTTCTTTCTACCGGCAACCCGGCCGATAGCTGGTACGGCGGCGATCGCAAGGGCACGAACCTCTATGCCAACTGCGTCCTCGCCCTTGAGGCTGAAACCGGGAAGCTGCGCTGGTATTACCAGATCGTTCACCACGACGTATTCGATTACGACGTCACCGGCGGACCGGCTTTAATCGAGGTCACTCGCGGAGGCCGAAAAATTCCTGCCGTCGCTCAAATCACCAAGATGGGCCTCCTGTTCCTGCTCGATGAGGCAACCGGTAAGCCGCTCTTCGGTGTGGAAGAACGGCCTGTGCCGAAGGGCGGACTTCCGGGCGACGAGTTGTGGCCCACTCAGCCCTTCCCCATCAAACCGCTGCCGCTTGCCAGCCTTTCGATCACCCGCGAACAGTTGAGCCGCCGCACACCGGAAGCCGCGCGCTACTGCGCCGAACAATTCGACAAAGTCCGCAATGGCGGTATCTATACGCCCTATGGAAGCCAGACGACGCTGGTCTTCCCGGGTGCCATGGGCGGTGGGAACTGGGGAAGTGTGGCCTTCGATCCGCGCCTTGGCTATGTATTTGTGAACATTTCGAATCTGGGCATCATCGGGCACCTTGTACCTACGGAGCCGGGTTCCGCTGGCCCCTACCGCAACGAGACGGGTTATCTTCGGTTTGTCGACCAGGAACATTATCCATGTCAGCAGCCGCCCTGGGGTGAACTGGCCGCGGTGAACGCCAGTACCGGAGAGATCGCGTGGAAAGTCCCGCTCGGCAATTACGACGAACTGTCGTCACAGGGGCTCACGAATACGGGCACGCCGAATGTGGGCGGCGCCATCGCCACGGCAAGCGGACTCATCTTCATCGGCGCCACAAACGATTCCCGCCTGCGCGCCTTCTCCTCGAAGACCGGCGAAGTGCTCTGGTCCGGGCGTCTGGACGCCACGGCCAACGCGACGCCCATTACGTATCTCGGGCGCGACGGACAGCAGTATCTTGTCGTCGCGGCCGGCGGCCCGGCTCACCTGAGGAATGTGGCGGACAATTCACCTGCCGAGGCAGACAGTGTGATCGCCTACTCCCTTACGGGCCGCGCGGCCGAGCCGGTTCCTGTCACCTCGAAGGCGGCGCCTGTCGGGCAGCCGCAGGCCGCGGCAGCCTTTCCCGATGGCGCTGGGAAAGCCGAGGTCATGCGCATCTGTACCGCATGTCATGGGACCGGCACCTTTAGCCAATCGCGCCTGACCCGTGAGCAGTGGAGGAGCGAGGTCGACAGCATGGTCGGCCGGGGCGCCAAAGGCACGGACTCCGAAATCCGGCTCGTCGTCGACTATCTCGCCCGGAATCTTGGGGTGGCGCCGAAATCGCCAGGCCGCTAGTGTAGCTTCCGTGGCTCGGACACGCGACTTCAGTCGTGTCCCTGCCGGGAATGTCTGAAATACTGGCGGAATGCACCGAAGGCTTCCAGTGGCTGCTGCGTGAAGGGGCCGCTGAAGGAAGGTACAATCCCGGATCGTGGGCGCTCATGCCGATCATCACCTGCTCTTGATACCTCAAGACACGCTGCCGCGGCAAATCGGATGAAGGGTTCCGGATCTTTCTGGGCAAAGGACTATTTTGACCGTTGGATCCGAAACCGCAACGAGCGGGAAAAGGTCATCCGGTAGGTAGAAGGGGACTGGGAATGGTCGAGTGCCCACCAGAGACGCGAGTGAAGTTGAAGTCGCGTGCCCGAGCGACGTCTGGACACCACGCTGGCCGGGGATACCTCCACTTAACTATTAAATTCTTCAGCGATTTACGCGGGGATATCAGGCGACGAAAATATAGAGCGGCGGATCGCCGCCATTAGG
>JBDUBZ010000268.1:0-5783 GCA_040003745.1 Terriglobia bacterium | reverse complement strand
TCTGGCGCGGCCCTTCTTCATTCGAACGTGTGGACAGCCATGATGGCAGATACCCTGGGTCACTCGCTGACCATGTGTCTGGAGCCCGAAGCGACTTCGCGCGGAGCTGCGCTGCTGGCGCTCGAGCGTTTGGGTATCATTGCCAGCGCGGCCGATCCGCAGACGAAATTCAGCGGAACCATTCAACCCGATCCGACGAAAAAGCAGATCTATCTGGACGCGCTCGCCAAACAGCGCGATTTGTACCAACGAGTTTTCGAAAATCACTAAGAGGCCTGACAAATGAATCACCACGTAAGCGCCCGCGCGGCGAAAATCAAACTACTGCTTATGGATGTGGATGGCGTGCTGACCGATGGCAAGCTCTACTTCATCCCCGGCACGGACGGCAATATGGTCGAGTTCAAGGCCTTCGATTCGCAGGATGGCATGGCCTTGCAGTGGTGCCATTTGAAAGGCATCCGGACCGGCGTTATCAGCGGCCGAAATTCCCCGTCGACCGTCGAGCGAGCCAAACAGGGAAAGATGACCTACGTTTATCAAGGCCACATCGAGAAGATTCCGATCATCGAAGAAATCATGGCGGATGCCGGGATTTCGAGCGACGAGGTCGCCTACATCGGCGACGATCTGACGGATGTGGTGGTGTTCCATCGAGTAGGGCTCGCGATTGCGGTCGCCAATGCGCGGCCCGAAGTAAAAGGGGAAGCGCATTGGGTCACCGCAAATGTGGGCGGCAGCGGAGCGGTGCGCGACGCCGTCGAAATGATCTTCGAGGCGCAGGGCCTATGGACTGAAATCCTGAGGAAGTATGAGGCTCTGCCCGCCGCGCCGGATCCGATAACCATGCTGTAATCCTCACAAGCGGGGGTCAAGAATCCTCACATCGTAGGCTGTCACTGCGGTGTCGACCGTTACAAGCGTCAGATTTTCGCACAGTGCCTGAGCAACCAGCATCCGATCGAAGGGGTCGTGGTGGTGTTGAGGCAGAGTGCGGACTGCGGCGGCATGCTCAAAGGTGATCGGCAGCGAATGAACCCCCCATTCGTCCTTTAGCCTTGGTACCCAGGTCTCCAGAGGATCGTCCATTTTGAGCCGCCCAGTCGCCATTTTGATGGACATTTCCCAAATCGAGGCCGCGCTCACCACTGGCCGGGCCTTGTCGCCTTGAAGCAGGACCAGAAAACCCGTTCCAAGCCTGGCGTCATTCTCCATCCACCAAATCAGGACATGTGTGTCGAGGAGAAGGTCCACTAGCCTATCCCGAATGACTTCAAAATTTCCGCCGGCAATGGAGCGTCGAAATCATCGCTAACCGCTATGCGCCCCTTGAGAGCGCCAAGAGCCCGGCCAAAGGAAGGTTTTTCGAGAGCGACCAGTCTCGCCATCGGCTTTCCGGCTTTAGCGATAATGATTACCTCTCCGGCAGCGGCATCTTCCAGGAGACCAGAGAGATGGGTCTTCGCCGCGTGGATATTGACCGTTTTCATGACTGGACTAAGTCTAGTCTAACACGTTGGCAGTGGGCGCGCGGCGCGGGCATCACAAGGCCGCCAGTTCGCGTAGCGTTGTTTCGATGTCCGCTGGTGAGATGTAAAAGTGCGGGGCGAAGCGGACCCAGCCCTGGCGCGCGGCGGCGATGATTCCGGCGTCTTTCAGGCGGCGGACTACGAATTGAGATTCCAGCCCCGGTTTGCGGATGGAGATGATTCCGGAGCCGCAATCTTCGCCGCGTCGTCCTGACAATTCAAACCCAATCGCCTCCGCTCCCCGGCCCAATTGCTCCGCAAGACTCTGGACAGCCGGGCCGATACGTTCGACGCCAATCTCAAGTATCAGTTCCATTGATGCCCGTAAACCGAAGCATCCAATGGTATTTAATGTTCCGGATTCGTACCGCCCGGCGTTCGGCCGGAAGATCATTTCGCGCGATGTATAGCCGGCGAAATCGGCGAAGTTGGTCCAGCCGATCTGGACCGGCTCGATCTCATCCTGCACTTCACGGCGGACGAAAAGCACTCCACAGCCCTCCGGTCCAAGGAGCCATTTGTGCCCGTCGGCGGAAAGGGCGTCGATTTTGGCGGCGCGAACATCGATGGGGAAGGCGCCCATTCCCTGAATGGCATCGACGAAGAACAGACATCCCGCGCGGGAGCACAAAGCGCCGATTGCTTCCAGACTGACCCGGTAGCCGCTGAGATATTGCACGAAGCTAATGGCCAGCAGTCTGGCGCCCTGGACCGCAGCCTCGATCCGGTCGAGATCGTCGAAGACCGAAAGCCAGCGCACCTCGACGCCGGCAGCTTCGAGCCGCTTCCACGGAAAGAGGTTGGCGGGGAACTCCTCTTCGAACGCGACAACCACATCGCCCGGCTTCCAGCGAACCCCGGTCGCCACCATGGCGATGCCTTCCGACGTGTTTTTGACGATAGCGATTTCCGCAGGCTGGGCGTTGATCATGCGGGCCGTGAGGGTGCGGATTCCTTCGTAAGCCGCCAGCCACTCCGGGTAGTGGAGACTGCCGAACTCCAGCGCATCCTGCGCCAGATTCTGCATGGCTGTTGCCGCGCGCCGGGAGAGCGGCGCGACGGCGGCATGGTTCAGATAAATCAGCTTCTCCGTTACCGGGAACTCGTTTCGGTACTGCTCCCATAGCTGCATTAGTTGACTCCTTCGGACAGACGCTTCATCGGCCGGATGAGCAGGACGAACACGATCGCGAACGCAATGCAAAATCCAGCCACAGCGCCGAACATGAGAGTCAGCGGAAACGACTCATAGAAAGACGCCAGCCGGCCGCCGATGAAGTTGCCGACGGAATCGGCCAGGAACCAGACTCCCATCATCATCCCCACGGCGCGGGCGGGAGCCAGGCGGGTCATGGCGCTCAGCCCGACCGGGCTCAGGCAGAGTTCGCCAATGGTGTGAAAAAGGTAAACGACGATCAGCCACCAGGGGCTGGCGCTGGTGGAATGGGCCACGGGGATCAGGATCGCGAAGCCAAGGCCCACGAACAGGAGCCCCCAGGAAAACTTGGCCGTGCTCGAAAGATCGCGTTTGCCGAGGCGCAACCAAAGCCACGCGAAGACCGGGGCGAGGGCGATGATGAAGATCGAGTTGAACGCCTGATAGTAACTGGCCCGGAACTGCCCCCAGACCGGGAAATCCCAGGCGTGGAGATTGGTGTTTCTTTCGGCGAAAAGGTTAAGGGTGGAACCGGCCTGCTCGAAGGCCGACCAGAACAAGGCCGCACCGAGGAACAGAACCAGGATCGCCCAGACGTGCCGGCGTTCGAGGGGCGTGTATTCCTTCGAGCTCAACAGCCACCCGAAGAGCCCGACCACGATAAGAAGCAGCGCTATGCCGAAGGCGTTCGAAATGGCCTCGGCGGAAAAATCCAGCCATCCTTGAAGGGTCCCGACAGCGCCCACCACCAGCACGAAAACGAAAACGGCCAGGCAAATCCGGAAGAGCCTGAAATCATTCGGCGTGCCGGAGATTGCAGTTCCCGCCGTTCCGAGAAATTTGCCGCCATAGACATACTGGACCACCCCGAGCGCCATACCCACGCCCGCCGCGCCAAAGCCGTAATGCCAGTTGATGTTTTCGCCCAGATAGCCGCAGATCAGGGGTGCGATGAAGGCGCCGAGGTTGATGCCCATGTAGAAAATGGAAAAACCGGCATCGCGCCGGACATCATCTTTCGGATAGAGAGCCCCCACCATGGTGCTGATGTTGGGCTTGAGGAGTCCCGTGCCGAGAACGATCAGGCCGAGGCCCAGATAAAACGTATCGAGCCGGGGTAACGCCATGGAAAAATGGCCCATCGCGATGACAATTCCGCCCCAGAGAACTGCCTTGC
Organism: Terriglobia bacterium; assembly: GCA_040003745.1. Classification (GTDB taxonomy): domain Bacteria; phylum Acidobacteriota; class Terriglobia; order Bryobacterales; family Bryobacteraceae; genus BOG-234. The sequence goes on along the minus strand of JBDUBZ010000268.1, from coordinate 1,921 downwards.
GCTGGCCGGTGATACGGTCGGCAATCCATCCGCCGGGAACGCTCAGCAGGAAAACCAGGGCGGTATAGAGACCGTAGATCGACCCGGCTTTCGAGGTGGAAAAGCCGAGTCCGCCATGGGTGACGGTGGCGGTCATAAACAGGATGAGGAGCGCGCGCATGCCGTAGTAGCTGAAGCGCTCCCACATTTCAGTGAAAAAGAGCGTCGACAGGCCGCGGGGGTGTCCGAAGAAGGATCGGTCCCATCTCGCGTTGGGCGGCGCAGGCGTCGTTAAGGCCATAGTAGGTTAGGCTCATTGTAGTGGTAACGGATCTTATCCAGATAGAGCGGCTGGGCACGCAGAAGCTCAAAGAGAACGAGCGCTTCCGGCGTCACATGAAAACGCACGACTTTCCGGAGCGGCGGTTCCGGCGCGTGGCCGAAGACACCGAGGAGAAGATCGACTGCCGGGCCTGCGCCAACTGCTGCAAGGTGGCCGAAACCAATATCACGGAGCGCGACGTTCTCCGGCTGGCAAAGGGGCTGGGACGGACGTTTAAACAGGTGATCGCCGAATACACAACGGCCTCCGCCCAGGAAGAAGACGAAACGATTCTGCGCCGAACGGAAAAGGGCTGTATTTTCCTCGACGGAAACGATTGCACAATCTACGAGATGCGCCCGGACACCTGCCGCGATTTCCCCCATCTGGTGCGCGGGGCGGGGTCGATTCAGAGCCGCATGTGGCAGATGATCGACCGGGCTACTTACTGCCCGATTGTTTACAACTCGCTCGAAGAGTACAAAGAAATAGTCGGATTTAAGCGCTGATTGCGAACTTTTTAGACCCCCGCACGTATCAGATTCAGAGTTATGGCGGCCAAAAAGCGGAACAAGTTCGTCTGGATCGTGCTGTCGCTGGTCGTGGTGAGTGGCGTGGCGGCTCTCTCGATCAAGGCGCTCGGGAAGAAACCGGAGAAGATCGACCCGGAAAAGATCGCTAAGGTGGAGCGGATGGATCTTGCCCGTTCGGTGGTGGCGACCGGCAAGATTCAGCCCGTAACGCAGGTGGAAATCAAGAGCAAAGCCAGTGGAATCATCCTGAAGCTTCCGGTGGTGGTGGGCGACATCGTCCACAAGGGACAGGTGATCTGCGAACTGGATCAGAACGATTTGCAGCCGGCTTTGAAACAGCAGCAGGCCGCCCTGCATGTTGCCGAAGCGGCGCTGAACAGTGCCGAGGCCGAATACGCGCGGTATAAGGTGGACGCGGCGGGACCGGACGTTCCCTTCCTGAAATCGGACCGGGACCGCGCGGCGAAGATGTTCCAGGAAGGCCTGATCGCGCAGAACGCGCGCGACGATGCCGAGAAGAACTTCCAGATGGCGTCGCAAAAGAAGGAATCGGCTCAGGCGAACATGGGCACCGCGGCGGCGGCTATTTCGCGGACTAAAGCGGCGCTCGAACAGCAACAGGCTACGGTTTCGATGGCGGAAGAGAATCTGCGGAATGCCACCATCGTGTCGCCTATCGAGGGCGTGGTGCTTTCCCGCGACAGCGAGGTCGGCACGGCGGTCAGTTCCATTCTGATTGCGGGCGCGAGCGCTACTCCGATCATGACTCTGGGCGATCTGAACGAAGTGTATGTGAAAGGTAAAGCGGACGAGAGCGATGTCGGCAAGATTTATCTGGGCCAGCCCGCGCGCATCACGGTGGAATCGTTCAAGGATCAGAAGTTCGAAGGTCATGTGACGCGCATATCGCCGATGGGCGCGGAGAAGGATAACGTGACCACATTCGAAGTGCGAGTTTCCATTTCGAATGAGAAGCACATTCTGAAAGCGCAGATGACGGCCAATGCCGAGATCATTCTGGAGGAACGCCGCAAGGTACTGGCGATCCCCGAAGGCGCCATTTATTACAACAAGGACAAGACGGCCG
>JBDUBZ010000024.1:0-19794 GCA_040003745.1 Terriglobia bacterium | reverse complement strand
GATAAAAGGAACATTCAGCGTCGTCGAATAAGCTGCGTAATACTGCATGAACCCCAGCACCACCGTGATGATGGCGGCCACCAGCATCTGGTAGGCGAATTTACGCTTCGCCGTGAGCCCCAGGTTCCGCTTGTTTGAGACCTTCGCGTAATCGTCGATGAACCCGATCACTCCGAAGGCGGCGAGCGCAAACAGCGCGATCCAGACATAGACATGCCGCAGATCCGCCCACAACAGCGTCGGCACAATGATGCTGATAATTATGAGTACGCCGCCCATGGTAGGCGTTCCCGCCTTCTTCTGGTGGGACTGCGGCCCATCTTCGCGAATATGCTGGCCAATCTGGAATTCGTGCAGCTTTGCGATCAGCCACGGCCCCAGCGCAATACAAAGAAACAGCGAAGTCAGACTCGCGAGCATGGCCCGCGTCGTCACGTAGTGAAAAACATTAAACGCCCGGACCGTCGGATAGAGCTGTTGATAGAGCAGCCAGTAGAGCATCAGGCCTGTTTCCTCACTTCTTGTGGACCGGCTTCGGGCTTCTGTCGATCGGTTTTCGGTCCGTCGGGAAAAGCGCGTTCGAGAGCTTTCTCGACCTGCACTCCACGCGATCCTTTAAACAGAATCGCATCGCCCGCGCGAACGTAGTCTCGTACGAAATCCCCGGCTTCTTCAGAGGTATCGAAAAAAAGCGCGGCGCTGTCCGACATCCCGGATTTCCTGGCTTCGTCAACCATGAACCGGGCAGCGCCGCGTATGCCGATAACGGCATGAATACCCTTTCCGGCGGCGAAGTGTCCAATGCCCCGGTGCAGGGTCTCGGCCTCTGGGCCAAGCTCCAGCATCTCCCCCAGCACGGCGATGCGCCGCCCCGAAGGAGTGTCCCGAAGCACTTCCAGCATGGAGCGGGTGGCTTCGGGATTAGCGTTATAACAATCGTTGATGATGGTGACGCCGCGGCGTTCCATGCGCTCTCCGCGCATGCGGCCGATGGAAAGTCCGCGCACCGCGTCGCGCAGCCGTTCCGGAGCGATATAGAGAGCGCGCGCCGCGGCAATGCCGGCCAGCACATTGCTCACGGCATGCCTGCCGGTTACCGGCGCTTCGAAATCGACACCAAGACAGGAAAACCGTGTCCCGCTGGGACGCATCTCCACATTCTGAGCGCGCACCTCGGCATCGCTCGAAAACCCGAAGAGAATCGTGCGCCCGCGATGCACTCTGGCAAACTCCCGGACGCGCGGGTCGTCCGCATTCAGCACCGCCGTTCCATTGGGTGGCAGTTCTTCAATTAATTCCCGCTTCGCGCTCGCAACTCCTTCGATTCCATCTTCGAAAAATTCCGTATGGGCCCAGCCAACATTGGTGACAACGCCGATAGTCGGCATGGCGATATGCGCCAGTTCGCGGATCTCGCCCGCGTGGTTCATCCCCAGCTCAAGCACGCCCACCTGACTCTTGTCCGGCATGCGCAGGATCGAGAGCGGCACCCCCAGATGGTTATTGAAATTGCCCACGGTGCGGCCGGTGCGAAACTGCGTGGCGACAAGGCTCGCGATCGTATCTTTGGTCGTGGTCTTTCCCGCGCTGCCCGTAACTGCAACCACGGCGCCGCCCCAACGCTTCCGCACGTCATGGCCCAGTCGTTGAAGCGCCAGGCTGGTGTCGTCCACGACCAGTTGCGGTCCGGAATGATTCATCGCTCTTTCAACGATTGCTATCGACGCGCCTTTTTCAAATACCTCGGCAACGTGATCGTGGCCGTCATGGGACGGTCCTCGCAGGGCAAAGAAGCAATCGCCTGGGTTCAGGGTTCGCGAGTCGATACTCCAGCCGGAAACACTGGCATCACCGGGGCCCTCGATCTTCGCGCCGATGGCGGCCGCGATCCCCGCGATGGAAACAGTCACTCGGCCCTCCGGAAGCCGAATTCGCGCAGGGCTTCGCGCGAGACTTCGCGATCGTCAAAATGGATCGTGCGATCGCGGAAAATCTGATAGGTTTCGTGACCCTTGCCCGCGAGCAGCACAATGTCACCCGCGCGAGCTTCTTCAATCGCCTTCCGAATGGCCGTCGCGCGGTCCGGTTCCACGATCGTTTTTGTGTCGCTTCTGCGAACTCCCACCAGCACGTCGTTGATGATTTGCAGGGGGTCTTCCGACCTGGGATTGTCGCTCGTCACAATCACGAGGTCGCTGCCTTCCGCAGCCACCTGGCCCATGATCGGGCGCTTGGTATGATCGCGGTCGCCGCCGCAGCCAAACAGAGTAATTACCCGCTTCGGTTTCAGGCCGCGCGCCACGGCGATGGCGTTTTTCAGCGCGTCGTCGGTATGGGAATAGTCCACTACGACTGCGAATGGCTGCCCTTCATCCACACGTTCAAAACGGCCGGGCACGCCTGTGCAAGCTGCAATTCCTTTCGCGATTACATCCGTTGGAATTTGAAATGTCATTGCCGCGGCGCAGGCGGCAAGAATGTTATACACGTTGATCTTCCCGATCAATGGCGAGCGGACGTCGAAAGCAACCTTGTCGAGCGTGATCTCAAAACTCAGACCCTGCAGCCCCGAATTGATGTGCCGCGCGCGCATCATCGCGTCGGACCCGAGGCCATACCAGAGAATTTCCGACTGGCTGCCCGCTTCCGGAATCCTGCGGCCCCATTCGTCGTCGCGATTGATCGCGGAATAGCGGGGCGACTTGAAGAGCAGACGCTTGGCCTCGAAATAGGCTTCCATCGTTTTGTGGAAGTCGAGGTGATCGCGCGTCAGATTGGTGAAGACCGCCGTGTGAAATGCGATTCCATGAACCCGGCCGAGGGCCAGTGCATGCGAAGAAATTTCCATCGTGGCGTGCGTGCCACCCATCCGATCAAGTTCCGTGAACAATCGGTAGAGGTCGAGCGATTCGGGCGTTGTGTTGGCGGCGGGCAAAACCTTCGGGCCCAGGCGGTATTCGATCGTCCCTACCAGGGCCGTCACGAAGCCCGCGGTCCGCAGAATCGAATCGAGCAGAAAGCTTGTGGTGGTCTTGCCGTTCGTGCCCGTGATGCCAGTCAGGTTAAGTTTGCGATCCGGATGGCCATAAAAAGTGCCCGAAGCGAGGGCGAGCGCCTGCCGGCCATGCGGGACCTGGATCCACGGCGCTCGAAAATCCGCGGGAGCGGCCATTTCGCTCACCACCGCAATAGCTCCTTGAGCTACGGCCTGTGAAGCGAAGTCACGGCCATCCACCCGGGCGCCCGGGAAGGCGAAAAAGAGGAAGCTGGGCGATACCCGGCGTGAATCGTAATCCAGCCCCTTGATTTCCGTATGGGCGAGCGCGGGCGGAAGCTCCGACAGCAACGGCACTTCCGCCAGCACGTCGCTTAAGTTCATATCAGCGTGCGAACACGATCCTGATTCGTTCTCCGCGGCGCAGCGGAGTGCCGGGCAATGGTAACTGAGCCCGCGCGACGCCGCTGCCTTCCACCATGACTTCCACACCGTCGGCCGAAGCTTGTTCCACTACATCGCGCATCGATTTCCCGCGATAGTCGGCTACTTTGGGACCAGGTGCGACGATTGGCTGCGCCAGAGCGGGAGGAATCTCATCCTCATCCTTTGACGCCAGCGGCGGGTTCATCTGGGACGCCAGCAGTTCCCGCACGCTGGAATCTTCCTCCATGATGCTTGGGCTGGTGAGATCCGGAATCGCAACATCGTCCGGCACCGGCTTCACCGCCCTGGCCTTCTTCGCCTCCGCCACCAGATCTTCGGGAATATCTTTCGGTACATCGAGCATGCGCAACGCTTCCGTCGCGATGGTCTTGAAGACCGGAGCCGCGGCCGCCGAACCCATGCCGCCATCCCCGTTTGTTCCGTTGATAGTTACGAGGATGACCAGCCTGGGATTTGTCACCGGGGTGAAGCCCATGAATGAAGCGTTATAGAGGTGTGTGTAGTGTTTCGCTTTGAAATCGTAAATCTGCGCCGTGCCGGTCTTGCCCGCGGACGTGTAGCCATCAAGCCGAGCCGTGGCATGCGCCGTGCCGCGCGGGTTGAGGACCACGCCTTCCATCATCATCCGCATGGTCATCACCGTTTCAGGCTTGAGCACGCGCACGGGCGCTTCGGTCGGCTCCAGTTTGTCACCACGCCGCAGAATGATCTTCGGTTTCACGAGCATGCCGCCATTCGCCATCACGGAACAGAGCCGGGCCAGCTGCACGGCCGTGGTGCTGACTTCATGCCCCATGGAAATCGACGCCAGGGAGGTCGTTCCCCAGCGGCTCAGCGGACGAAGCATGCCGCTCGATTCCGCGGGCAGCATCACGCCGGATTTTTGGCCGAAACCCAGCCGCCGCGCGTACGCATACATGTTTTCGCGGCCCACACGCTGGCCGATCAGAATGGCGCCGATGTTCGAAGAGTAGGCCAGCACTTCCGCCATACTGATGGTCCCGAAGCCATGGTGCGATTCGTGAATCACGCGGCCAGGCAGGCTCAGCGTTCCTCCCCCTGTGGCGATCGGAGAATCCGGCCGCAGATTCGTCGTCTCCAGCGCAGCCGATAGAGTCACAATCTTGAAAATCGAGCCAGGCTCGAAGGGAACGGAAACTCCCAGATCGAAGCGCGAAAGTGGATTGTCGCCAGGCTTCGGCGGCTTGTTGGGATCGTACGTTGGATAATTTGCCAGCGCCAGAATTTCCCCGGTATAGGGATTCATCACGATGGCGGTTCCGCTGCGCGCATGCTTGGCGATTACGCCCGCTTTCAGCTCACGCTCGGCAATGTATTGCATACGTTCATCGATCGTCAGGGTCAGCGAGGTGCCCGCCTGCGCGGCCTTATCCACCTGCGATTCAATGCCACGGTGCTTGACGTCCATCACCATGCGTTCGGAACCGGCACGGCCGGCGAGCGTTTTATCGAGCGTCCTCTCAATGCCTGCCGCCCCTTCTTCATCCTTAAACACAGCACCAAGAACATGGGATGCGGTTTCGCCGTTAGGGTAGTGACGTATGCTCTCCGTGTGGAAGGACGTGTAATCCAGATGCAGTGCCTTCAGATGTTCCGTCTCAAACGCGTCCATGCGCCGCTTTACCCAGAGAAACCCTTTGTGGTTCCTTCGGGACCATTGGAGGCGTGAGTAGAGCACCTGTTGATCGAGGTGCAGAATGCCGCCAAGCACTTCGGTCGCAACTCTGATATCCGAGATCTGAATCGGGTTCACTGAAACCGAATCCACCGGCACGCTGATCGCAAGCGGCTCTCCGTTGCGGTCGAGAATGCTGCCGCGGGGAGCGGGGATCTCAATCTCATGCTCCTGCTGCGACCGCGCAATAGCGACATACTTGGCGTGCTGAAGCACCTGGAGGGAGATCAGTTTCCCAAAAATCAGCGTGGCCCAGACAAACAAAACCGCGGCCAACACCGTCAGGCGGTTGACCGCGGCGGAACGACCCCACACTTTCATGGAATCACTCCTCTATTGAGCGCGCGCGAGGCCTGAGGCCGGCGTGGTTTCGTTACGCCCGGGAGGTTGATTGAAGGCGAATGTTCCGTCCATGGAAGGATTGTCCAGGTGAATAATCTGATCGGAGGCCGGGCTGGTCAGATTACGAGCCTTCGCGAGATCGTTCAGGCGTTCCGGACTCAGCAGACCTGCTTCGCGCACTTCCAGTTCCTTCTTCTGATTAAGCAGCGACTGGCGCTCCGCCCGGAGCGATTCCAGCTTGTACCCTTCGAGCACCGAAGCCACATGCGGGGCGATGACGCTGGCGCCAATCATCAGAATCACACCGGCCGCGCCCACCGCGGACCAGCATTCTCCGCGCGCAGCCGGATCGGCCTGACGTACGAGGCGCCCATTATCGATGCGCTTCGAAAAGAAATAAATATCGTCGTTCGGAAGCGCCCGCAGCCGGAACGGGTCCGATTCCGCCCGAATCGGGAACGACCGTTCCGCGCTTCCCGCCATCTCACCACTACGTTTGAAAAATGTTGCCAGCGTCGCCATCGCTTTTGTATCCCCCGCCTGCTTTTACTGCCGCCCTTGTTCGTTACCCGCCCACTATTTCCACCGCACGAAGCTTGGCGCTCCTGGACGGCGGATTCTCCCGCACTTCCCGCTCGGTGGGTACTGCCGGCTTTTTCGTCAGGATCGTCGCCCTGTTCTGTTTTGCCAGCTCCCGAAACTTATCTTTTACCCGGCGGTCTTCAAGACTGTGAAAAGAAATGATGACGATACGGCCCCCCGGGCGCACCATTCGCGGCGCGGCTTCCAGCAGGGCATCGAGCTCGTCAAGCTCCCGATTGACTGCGATTCTTATTGCCTGAAACGTTCGCGTAGCCGGGTGAACAGGACCCGTCCGAGGAACGGCCCCTTCCACTACACCCGCCAGGTGCAGTGTGCTCCGAATGGGCCGTGCTCGAACGATTGCTCTGGCTATCTTCCGCGCCCTCCTTTCTTCGCCGAACTGGTAGATCCAGTCGGAGATTGCCGTCTCGGAACTGTGGTTCAAAAGGTCCGCCGCCGTGACGCCGCGCGTTTGATTCATGCGCATGTCGAGGGGCCCGTCCGATTGAAAGGAAAATCCGCGCTCGGCATCCGTCAGCTGAAACCTGCTTACACCCAGGTCCGCGACCATTCCATCGAGCTGCTCGTAATCCAGTTCCGAAAATTCCGCGTGTTGAAATTCGATGCGATCCGCAAACTGCGCCGCATTCCGCTTCGCCATTTCGAGCGATTGCGGATCCCGGTCGTTTGAGACCAGCCTGCCGCCCGCCGTCAATAGCGACGCGATTGCGGCCGTATGCCCGCCCAGTCCGGCGGTGCAGTCCAAAAAATAACCATTGGGGCGAATGGCCAGATACTCGAGCGTTTCCGCGAGCATCACCGGATAGTGTTGCGCCATTCCGCCTCCTGAAGTGCCTCACTTCATGCCCGCCTTTTCCAGCTTCCGGACATTCTCGGCGGCGTTCGGGCGGGCGCGCAGCTTCCGCTCCTGATAAATCGCCTCGGTCAGGATTTCAATGCGCCCCTTGTAGGAATAAAGGTGCAGCTCCTGACCCTGCAAATCCAATTCTTTCCGCATCTCGGGGTTGATCGTCACCCGGCCCTGCGAATCCATCTCCACTTCGGAGCCGAGATCCTGCGCGTTGAATTGCAGGTCCTGCAAGGCGTCCGGATCTTCGGTATACTGCTCGAAAATCGACTCATTGTGCCGCCACGCGGTGATAGGGTAAATCTGCCCTATGCGACCGTCGAGACTGGTCACAAACAGTTTTCCTTTGTCGGGAATACTGTTAAAATACTGTTGGAATACTGTGGGAAATTTAAGTCGCCCTTTTTCGTCGAGACGGGCTGGGTACCTACCCAGCGGAGCCCGGAGGCTTTCACCCGACGAATTTGAGCCAATTTCTTCCACCTTAGGTCTACTTTAGTCCGCTGGCGTCCACACCACAGATTGTGCCATGCCGGGGGGCGGGTTGCAAGCGATAGTTTGGACAAGTGTCGCTATTTGTGTCAGTTACGCACATACTACAAATGAGTGTCAACATTTAAACACTACTATTAGTGGTAATAATGGCGAAGGTATGGCGAAACCACGATGCAGCAGACAATTTTCAAGCCGTTGCAATGCACCACAGCAGTGCGAAGATGTGGACTGCGTCGAACGAAAGTACCCGATAACCAGCGGATCTGACTCAGGCCCGTCCTTGCGGCAGCGGCCATAAACAAATCTCATGGTCGTCAATTGGTTCGCCTGGTCAGCCTGTTCCCGCTGCCAATCGACGTTCGTGCTTCAGGTTGTATTTTGCGAAGGATTAAGAGCGGATGAGCTTTACGGCGGTTCCGTAACAGAGAACTTCAGTCACACTTTGCATGATCTCGGTCGCGTCATAGCGGACACCCACGACGGCATCCGCACCGCGCTCGGCCGCGTGTTGCAGCATGCGCTCAAAGGCGTCTTCGCGGGTCTTCTCACAAAGGTCGGTGTAAAGCGTGATATCGCCACCCACCAGCGTTTGCAGACTGGCCCCGATGCTTCCAAAGATAGATCGGGAGCGCACCACAATCCCACGCACGATGCCCAGGTTCTGGACGACCTTCCAGCCGGCGATCTCGAAGGTGCTGCTGGTCATTTCATGCGGGATCATTGTTTTCTCCAGGCGCTGTAAGACTGATCCAGAAGTTCGACCACATGCATCACGCGCTCCGTACCCCGGCCCCGTTTGCGCACACCTGCCTGCAATTGCAGAAGGCAGCCCGGATTTGCAGTGGCGATGATGTCGGCTTTCGTGAGATTTACGTTGTCCATCTTCTTGTCCAGAATATCCATCGAAAGGTCCGTGTGCAGCACGTTATAAATCCCGGCGCTCCCGCAGCACAGATCCGCCAGCGGCATCTCCCGGAACTTCAGGCCCGGGATGGCGCGAATCAGATCGCGCGGCGCCTGGCGGATCTTCTGGCCGTGCGCGAGATGGCAGGAATCCTGATAGGTCACGGTGGCGTCGATCGGGCCGAGATCTTTGTTCAGGTTGATCGAGGCCAGAAACTCGGTCACGTCCTTCATCTGCTTCGAGAATGCGCGGGCCTTCTCGGCATAGGCCGGGTCGTGCTCGAGCAGTTCATCATATTCCTTCAGCGTCGATCCACAGCCGGCCGCATTGGTGATGATGGCGTCGAATTTCGCTTCACCGATCGCATCGATATTTTGCCGGGCCAGACGGCGCGCTTCGTCGCGGATTCCGGCGTGAACATGCAGGGCTCCGCAGCAAGTCTGCTTCGCCGGAACCACCACTTCGCAGCCGTTCTTCTGAAGCACTCGCACGGTCGCTTCATTCAGCCGGGCGAAGGAGATATTTGCGATGCAGCCAGCCATGAAAGCCACGCGATACTTCTGCGGGCCTTCGGCTGCAAATACCTTTCCGTATTGCCGGAAGAAGAACGGAATCTCGGCTGGCGGGGACAGCGCCTCGCGAGCGCCCAGCGGACCCAGTGCGTTCATCAGACCACTAGCCCGGAGCAGCCTTTGCAACCCACTCGCCTGGTAAATCCACAAAGAGGCGCCAACCACGGTGAGCATTGTGGGCGATGGCAGGAGTTTTCGGAAGACTAAGTTGCGGACGGTGCGGGCCAGCCAGCCGCGTTCCGTGTTGTTCTCGATATCGGCCCGGGCGGCCTCGACGAGCCTTCCATATTGCACTCCCGATGGGCAGGCGCTTTCACAGCCCCGGCAGGCGAGGCACAGGTCGATGTGCTCGCGATACGAATCGGTAATAGGAGCCCCGGCGGCCACCTGCACCATCTGGTAGATCCTGCCGCGCGGCGAATCCATTTCGACGCCAAGTTCGCGATATGTCGGGCAGGCGTTCAGGCACAGACCACAATGCACACAGCGGTCGAGATCCTTTTGCTGCGGCTTATCCAGATCGGCTTCAGATGTGGTCATAAAGCCGCCCCTTGTTGAGGAGTCCATCGGGATCGAACATGTTTTTGACCTTCTTCATGATTTCAAAATCATTGCCCGGCTCCGGCCAGAGCGTCAACTGACGCCTCACTGCTTCCCCTGAGTATTCGACGACTCCTTTCCAGCCCCGTTTCAAACCCGCGGTGAGCCAGCGCGAGGCTGGTTCGGGCCGCGTGAACCAGCCCCGCACAATGCCCGAGCCCGCATGCGCATGAGCGGGTCCATCGACGGAGGCCAGCGCTTCGCCGCAGGCTGAAAGCGTGGTCGAGATCCGAACTACCGCGCCTTCTTTGAACTTTTCCAGATGGCGGGGGGTGATGTTCTCCAGCCCGCTCCAGAAGCGCTGCTCTTCATCCACCGGCAGCGCACGGGCAGGGCCGAACTTCGCAGCTTCCGCGTGCGAGCGCTCGATCACCGCCTCATTGCCCGCAAACATCAGGGCAAGGACGAAGCCCTTCATATTGAACTGCGCCGCGAGGATGGGATTGATAACATCCACCGCGGCCGGCGTCAGAACTCCGTTGATGGCGGCGTCGCGGGCCGCCATTGCCGACTGCACATCGTCGAAATTGAAAAGCAGCGTACGGGCGGCGGCGGGTTTTGGGACGACTTTGAAGTTCACGGACGCGATGGCGGCCAGTGTCCCGAAAGACCCGATCATTAGTTTGCCCATATCGAGCCCGGCGACGTTCTTCACGACCATACCGCCGCTCTTCACCAGTTTGCCCTCGACTGTGGCGAAGGTCATCCCGATAACGAGATCGCGGGCGGTGCCATAAAGTCTGCGCCGGGGACCGCTGACGTTGGCGGCCACCAATCCGCCTACGGTACCCTCCTCCGAATAAGCGCCTTCGAGGGGGATCATCTGCCCGTTGCGCGCGAGTTCGCGGTTTAAATCGGCGAATGAAGTGCCTGCCTGCACACTGATGGTGAGGTCACGCGGCTCGTACTGCACGATACCCTGCAGGCGGGCGGTGCTGATCTGAACGGCGCAAGGACCGGCCAGGCCGGCCATCAGCCGCCGGGTGTTGCGGCCATAGAGCTCGATGGACTGCTTCATCGCGGCCGACCCGGCCAGAGCATCACGCAGTTCTTCGGGGGTACCCGGCTGGAGGATTTCTGGCAACCTTTTACTTTAGCTGTACACGCTACCATTTTCACCATGCGATCCCTCCTGGCTCTTTTGACGGCAACATTACTGTGTTCCGGACTGTGTTCCGGCCAGACCGGCTCCATCGCGGAGAAGACGCGCGGGATGCTCCCGATCCCCGGTTACTTCCCGCTCTATTACGACGCGAAGGCGGGCAGGCTTCTGATGGAGATTCCGCGCTGGAATACGGATTTTCTGTACGTCCATTCCCTGCCCTATGGCCTGGGGTCGAACGATATCGGGCTCGACCGGGGTCAAATTGGCGGCAGCATGATTGTGCGCTTTGAGCGGCGCGGTCCGAAGGCGATGCTTGTCGAACCGAATCAGGATTATCGCGCGATCACTTCGGACGAATTCGAGCGGCGGGCGGTGGAGCAGTCGTTTGCGCAGTCGATCCTCTGGGGGTTCAATGTGGAAGCGGAGGAGGGAGGTTCGGCGCTGGTGGACGCGACCGGCTTTTACCTGCGCGACGCCCACCAGATTCCCGAGACGCTGACGCGAGAGAAGCAGGGCGCGTACACGCTCGATCCGCTGCGCTCGGCGTTGTATCTCGACAGGACGAAGAACTTTCCCCGGAATACTGAGGTAGAGGCTATCCTGACGTTCAGCGGCAAAGAGCCTGGCGCGTGGGTGCGCTCCGTTACACCCAGCCCCGAATCGCTCACGGTGCATGAGCACCATTCGTTTGTCGCGTTGCCCGATCGCCCGTTTACGACTCGTGCTTATGACCCGCGCTCCGGCCTTTACGCGGTGGAGTTTATGGACTACGCGACGCCAATTACGGAGCCGATCCGGAAGCGACTGACTACCCGGCACCGGCTGGAGAAACGCGACCCCTCCGCAGCCGTAAGCGACGCCGTGCAGCCCATCGTTTACTATCTCGACCCGGGAACTCCCGAGCCCATCCGCTCAGCTCTGCTCGAAGGCGCGAGGTGGTGGTCGCAGGCCTTCGAAGCGGCGGGGTTCACCAACGCCTGGCGCGTGGAGATGCTTCCGGCCGGCGCGGATCCGATGGATGTCCGCTACAACCTTATTGAATGGGTGCACCGCTCGACCCGCGGCTGGTCCTATGGAGAAAGCATTACGGACCCGCGCACGGGGGAGATCATCAAGGGCCAGGTGTCGCTGGGATCGCTGCGCGTTCGCCAGGATTTCCTGATTGCCGAGGGTCTGATTGCGAAGTACGAGGACGGCAAGCCCGTGGACGCGCGCATGGAGAAGATGGCGCTGGCCCGGCTTCGGCAACTGGCGGCACATGAGGTGGGGCATACCCTCGGGCTGCAGCACAATTTCGCGGCCAGCACTCACGACCGCGCTTCGGTGATGGATTATCCGCCGCCCACCGTGAAGATCAACTCAGCTGGTGATATCGATTTGAACGATGCCTACGCGACTGGCATTGGCGAGTGGGACAAGATCGCGATTCGGTACGCCTATTCGCAATTCGCGCCGGGGACCGATGAACATGTTGCTCTCAACGCAATTCTGACCGAGGCGCGCGACAAGGGGTTGAATTACATCACGGACCGGGATGCGCGTGCTGCGAGCGGCGCGAGTCCGATTGCGCATTTGTGGGACTCGGGCGCCAATGCCGTGGATGAACTGAATCGCGCGATGCAGGTTCGCGCCAAAGCTCTGGCGGGATTTTCGGTTGAGAAGATCCGCAGCGGGTTCCCGATGAGCACCCTCGAAGAGGTTCTGGCCCCCGTGTACCTGTTTCACCGGTATCAACTGGAGGCGGCCTCAAAGGTGGTAGGCGGCCTGAATTACACGTATGCAGTTCGTGGCGACGGACAGACGGTGGCGGAGATTGTCCCCGCCGCCGAGCAGCGCAGGGCGCTCGACGCGCTGATGAAGACGCTGGACCCCGCGGCGCTGACGGTGCCCGAACGCATTCTGAAACTGATCCCTCCGCATCCCCCGGGCTTCGAGGCGACGCGCGAAGACTTCCATTCCCGGACACAGATCACCTTCGATTCCATGGCTCCGGTGGAGGCGGCCGCGGATATGACGGCTGCTTTCCTGCTGAATCCCGAGCGCGCAATGAGGCTGATTGAGTATCACGAACGCAACCCGCAAAATCCGGGGCTCGATGAGGTGATCGACCGGCTGATCGGGGCGACCTGGAAAGGCCGTAACAGCAGCGAGGCTGCACGGGCGATCGACAATGTGGTCCTTTACCGGCTGATGATGCTCGCGAGCGATGCGCAGACTCTGGAGCAGGCGCGGGCCATGGCCTTTCTGAAGCTCGACGACCTTCGCAAGTGGCTGGGCACGGCGCCCGCGACGGATACGGCGACCCGTGCGCATTATCTCTTCGCGGCGACGCAGATCAAGAGGTTCGAGGACGATCCGAAACAGATCGGTATTGGCAAGCCCGCTGCGCCGCCGGACGGGTCGCCGATATAGACTGGAATCGCTTTATGGCGCCCTCATCGAACCTCTCACGCCGGCAGATGCTGGCCTTTGCCGCGGCAGCACCGCTTCTGGGGGCTCCGGCGAAGCGTGGCGTTCGAAATATTGGCGTGCAGCTTTACACTGTACGCGGAACGCTGATGAAGGATTCCGATCATGTGCTGAAGACGATCGCCGACATCGGCTACAAGGAGATTGAGGGGCAGGGGCGCGCCGACCTGATCGCCCTCGCTCCAAAGATCCGCGATCTGGGCATGAAGTCCGTTTCCTGTCATGTCGAAACGCCGCTCATCACCGGCGACTGGGACAAGTACCAGGGGATGAAAGAGGTCCCGCTCGAAGAAGCGATCGCGAGCTTGAAGAAAATCGGCGTCGAGTATTTCACGATGGCCTATATTCAGCCGGCGGCTCGTGGAAGCGATCTCGACTTCTATCGCAAAACCGCGGACCGGATGAACCATGCGGCGGAAATGTGCCAAAAAGCCGGATTGAAATTTGCCTATCACAACCACGCCTTCGAGTTCGAGGGTGCGAAAGGCCAGCGGCCCATCGATGTGTTCCATGAGCGGCTGGACAAGAAGCTGGTCAATCTGGAACTCGATGTTTTCTGGGCGAGCGTGGCGGGTAACGATCCGGTGGAGATGCTGAAAACCTGGAAGGGCCGCGTGGGCCTGCTGCACCTGAAGGACAAGGCAAAAGATTTGCCGGTTCAGTACAAAGAGGGTGTGGACAAATCGGCTTTCAAAGAAGTAGGCAGCGGCGGTCTCGACTTTCCGGCCATTCTGAAAGCGGCGCCGGGTGCGGGCGTGAAACATTACTTCGTGGAGCAGGACCAGACGCCTGGGGATCCTTTGGACAGCCTGCGGAAAAGCTTCGAATATCTGCAGACTGTCTGAACTGGGATTAGGCGGCCCAACCCAGGCTTGGCAGGCGACTGAGTCTTCATAATGCGCTGTTGACTGAATTTGACAAGCGTTCGCCACCTCCTTACACTTGGAATTCAGAGGACCTGATGGCGCTTGTGATCGAAATCGGCTGGAAACAGCCTGAACAAGATCGGCGATGTCTGAGTAATGGAGGTGCGCCTTCTCGAGTAGTCCTCTGACGAGAACGGCGGTTTCACGATTCGGGGCGATCCCCCACGGCATTTTTTCGCTTTTTTTCCCTGCGGATTGCAGGCTTTGCAACAAAACGCTGCATCGCTTCACGCGTGTGCCCGTTTGCGCGGCGTGCCTGAGTTCTCCCACTCCGCTTGAGGCGGATTACTTCTGTTCGTCGTGCCGTACGCCCTTTCGCAATCGCTTTCCCCTTGACGATCACGGTGTCTGCGCCGCGTGCCGGACCGGGCTGCGAGCCTTCGATAACGCGTCCAGCTTTGGCTTTTACGAAGGGTCTCTGCGCGGGCTGGTGCATCTTTTCAAATATTCGGGGATGAAGCCGCTGGCCGGACCGCTGGCCGGCTTTCTGGAACAGGCTATCCCGATCGACAGCCTCTTTGACGGGGTGGTAGCAGTGCCCCTGCACTGGCGCAAGCGCTGGAAGCGCGGCTTTAATCAGGCCGAACTGCTGGCGAGGCAGATCGCCCGGCGAAAACAGATACCGCTGCTGAAAGTGCTGCGCCGGAAACGCCCGGCGGCGACACAGGCTAGTCTGGCCATGGCAGGCAGGCGGCGCAATGTGGTGGGTGCGTTTGCACTCTGCGAGGGCAGCGATCTGGCTGGGAAACGGCTCTTATTGATCGACGATGTGATGACGACCGGCGCCACCGCCAACGCCTGTGCGTCGCTCCTGAAGCGCGGCGGCGCGAAATCGGTTTCGCTGGCAACCATAGCGAGGGTGGATCGACGATGGACAAGCTGACAAGGGGACCAATGCCGCCATACAGCAGACTGCAGAAGCCCGTGCTCGTGCTCAACGCGAGCTATGAGCCGATCAACATCTGCGCCGCAAGGCGCGCCCTGGTGCTGGTGCTGAAGGGCATCGCCTCGGCGGAAGAAGTGTCGCTCAACGCGGTCCATTCGGCGCGGCGAACGGTGCGCGTTCCCTCCGTGATCAGGCTGCTGGAATACCGGCGGATTCCGCACCAGACCAGAGCCCTTTCGCGCAAGAACATTTTGATGCGTGATCGCTACACCTGCCAGTATTGTCTAAAAATTATGCCCGCCGGTGAACTGACGCTCGATCACGTGATTCCACGGTCGCGAGCCGGTGAATCCGCGTGGGAGAATCTGGTGGCCTGCTGTCACCATTGCAACAATCGCAAGGGCAGCCGGACCCCGGAAGAGGCGGGGATGAAATTAATTCGTCAGCCGAAGCCTTTTAGCTTACACACCAGCCGCCATCTTATGCGTCTGTTAGGCAAAGGGGACGAACAATGGCGAAAGTATCTGTTCTATTAACCCTGTTGGTCGCGTTTGCAGGCACGGCGCTCTGCCAGGAATTTGAAGTCGTCGCTATAAAGCCCAGCAAATCCACCCGAATCGGCTCCTATTCCGACAGTGACCAGGGCCGGTTTACCGGTACTAACCTCAGCCTGAAGCGCCTGATCACGACGGCGTACCAATTGAGGGATTATCAGGTGCAGGACCCTGCATGGCTCGATTCCGTACGCTTCGATATCACCGCGAAATTCCCCGCGGCCCTTTCGAAGGACCCCGATAAATACGATGCGGCGCTGAGCGCCATGATGAAGAAGATGCTGGCCGACCGCTTCAAGCTGGCAGTTCACACCGACCAGAAGACCTGACGCCCCCTCAGGCGAGCAGACGCGCCGCGGGTTTCGCAAAATACGTCAGGATGAAATCCGCGCCCGCTCGTTTGATCGACGTCAGGCTTTCCATCATGGCGCGGTCGTGGTCCAGCCAGCCGTTCGCGGCGGCGGCCATAATCATCGAGTATTCACCGCTCACCTGATAGGCCGAAATGGGCACATCGAAACGATCGCGGGCTTCGCGGATCAGATCCAGATAAGGCATGGCGGGCTTGATCATGATCATGTCCGCGCCTTCTTCCAGATCCATGGCGATTTCCCGCATGGCTTCGCGGGCGTTGGCCGGGTCCATCTGATAGCTGCGGCGGTCACCGAACTGCGGTGCGGAGTCGGCGGCTTCGCGGAAGGGACCGTAAAAAACCGAGGCGAATTTCGCGGCGTAGGCGAGGATTGGCGTGTTACTGAACCCGGAGTTGTCGAGCGCCTTCCGGATCGCGCCCACACGGCCATCCATCATGTCCGAAGGCGCCACGATGTCCGCCCCGGCACGAGCGTGGGAGACGGCGGATTTCGCCAGCCATTCGAGCGTGGCGTCGTTATCGACATCGCCATTGACGATGAGGCCACAGTGACCGTGGCTCGTGTACTCGCAGTTGCAGACATCCGTGACGACCAGCAAATCCGGGACTTCGCGTTTGATGGCGCGGATGGCCTGCTGCACTATGCCGGCGTCGTCATAAGCGCCTGAAGCGAGATCATCTTTGGTTTCAGGCAGTCCAAAAAGGATGACGCCGGAGATCCCAAGGGACTGAATCTCACGGCACTCTTCGACTGCCGTATCGATCGATAGCTGGCACTGCGGGGGCATCGACCCGATCGGCCGCCGGACGCCGTCGCCAGGGCAGATAAACAGGGGAAGAATGAAGTTTTTGGGATGAAGCCGGGTCTCGCGCACCAACTGCCGGATGGGCTCGGTGGCGCGAAGACGACGACCGCGATGTGTGGGAAATGGCATATTTGGGCGCTTGACACTGCCGTTTAGATGGCTAGAATATATCGTATCCAAGCTTTGGTATGCCTAGCATGTGCGATCACCAAAAGACCACCCTGCTCGCCCGGCGGGAGGGTGTCGATTATGTGGAATGCCTCGACTGCCGTCAGATCTTCGAGGCCGAGGATCTGGAGCCGGTGGCCGTCGAAACAGACGACGATTAGAGCTGCCGGCAGGCCCCTGCTAAGAGCCTGTTAGCATTACCTCTATATGCACGATCTGGGGACGTTTCGCGCCCATCTGGACGCGATCGCCGAGCGCCTCGCGACGCGTGGCGTCATGCTTCCGCTCGAAGAATTTCGCGATCTGGATAAGAGCCGCCGCGCGGCCATTACCGAATCCGAACAGCTGCGGGCGGAACAAAATGCGCTCTCGCGCGAGATCGCGAAGTTGCGCAAAGAAGGCGTCGATACCACCGATACTCAGCAGCGTTCGCGCGCCATGGGCGACCATGCCGCCGAACTGGCGAAGCAGGTGGAAGCGGTGGATGCGCGGTTCCAGGAAATGCTGGCGGGCATTCCGAACGTTCCGCATGAATCGGTTCCTGTGGGAAGTTCGGCCGATGAAAACGTTTTGATCCGTGCGTCGGGCGAACCGCCCAAGTTTGATTTCGAAGCCAAAGAGCACTGGGATATCGGGCCCAGCCTGGGCATTCTCGACTTTGACCGAGCCGCGAAAATCACCGGTGCGCGTTTTGCCGTTTACTGGGGGATGGGGGCGAAGCTCGAGCGCGCGCTCATCAATTTCATGCTCGACACGCACACTGCCGAGCATGGCTACACCGAAGTGCTGCCGCCCTTCATGGTGAATTCGGACAGTCTTTATGGCACCGGTCAGCTGCCGAAATTCGCGGAAGATCTGTTCAAGCTGGAGAACACCGATTACTGGCTGATCCCGACGGCGGAGGTCCCGGTAACGAATCTTTATCGCAACGAAACGCTCGATGGCGATCGACTGCCGATCAGTCTCTGCGCCTATACGCCCTGTTTCCGAAGTGAGGCCGGGTCGTATGGGCGCGACGTGCGCGGCATCATCCGCCAGCACCAGTTTCAGAAGGTGGAACTGGTAAAGTTCACCCGTCCTGAGCAGAGCTATGACGCGCTGGAGCAGCTGACCCATGATGCCGAAGACATTCTGGTGCGGCTCGGCCTGCCCTTTCGAACGATGCTGCTTTGCACCGGCGACATGGGTTTTGGGGCGGCCAAGACGTACGACATTGAAGTCTGGCTGCCAGGGCAAAACGGATTTAAGGAAATCTCCTCCTGCTCGAATTACGAAGCCTTTCAGGCGCGGCGGGCCAATATTCGCTTCAAAGGTGCGAAAAAAGCTGAGTTGGCGCACACGCTGAATGGGAGTGGCCTCGCGGTGGGCCGAACGTGGGTCGCTATCGTCGAAAATTATCAGCAGAAGGATGGCAGCGTGGTCGTTCCCGAAGCGCTGCGGCCTTATCTGAATGCGGAGCGGATCACGGCCGCGGGTGGGTTGAAGTAGAAAGTACAGTGCATGGAGTTGAGCGCGAACAGGCTTCCGCAGTACAGCTGGGGTCCGATTGATTTCCTCCTCACACAACGCCGCTGTGCCGCTTTGCAATGAAATTCAGCGCAAAACAATCCATAAATTTAGTTAGGGAATGGTGATTGTTCACCCAGCGGATCCTCTGACCGTTTCTTCGGCTTGCGGTCCGAATCGTATTTGAAGTTGAGCGTAACGTTCACCACTCGGGTGTTCGGATCGATATCGTTTTCCGCCCGGCTGTCACCCAGATTGTCAAACAGACCCTGTTCCTTAACAGATTTCAGAAAGAAATCCGGGTATTCGCCGGGGAACGGATCACCGCTTTTGACGGACCACATCTTCTGAATGGCCGCGACGCCATCAAGACCCAGGCCTTTAACCTCCAACTTCCCAAACGTGTATTGCGGGCCCTGCTGCGGAACCAGAAATACGTCTACGGTTTTCTTTTCGTCATTGATGTCGCGGTCGGTCAAGACCTCGGCGTCGAGATAGCCTTCATGGCGCAGAGAATTCTTCACGCGAATGCCGGCGTTGCGCAGCTCTTCGAAATTCACGATCCCCATCTGCGGCACTTTCGCGACACGCAGGATATGTTTGCTGTCCTCGGCCATAGGCCCGCGCACGCCGATGGAGCCCATTTTGAACTGCGGTCCTTCGACGACAGTAACTTTCACGTCGAGCCCCTTCACCTGCGTGGAAGGCGAAGTCGCGAGCTTCGAAAAGCTTACGCGCATGTAGCCTTCCTTTTCGTACAGCGGCCGCACGGTGTTGTCGAGCAGCAGGCGAAAGTTCGGTTCCGTGTACGGCTGTCCAAAGGCGACTTCGGCCATCGAGTTCTGCAGCGTGGAATCGCGCACCACCTTATTGCCTTCGAACGTTACCAATGCAACGTTGGGCAGGCCGGAGGAGGGAGTGAAAAGTGCTTCAAAGCGCTCCGGCGTGATCGACACCACTTTGCCCGAAACTTTCAGAGGCTGGTTCTTCGAAGCGAAAAAGGCCTCGATCCCGCGCGCGGTTCTGGCGAGAACCTGAGCGGTGCCGGGGATGCGCCCCGTAAACAAAGGGTCTTTAGCCAGCAGCCAGGCCGTGATTTCCTGGGTACTCCCCGGCAGTGCTTCAATGCGGATAGGATAGAGCGGCTGCATCTCTCGAATTTCGAATGTGATGTCATAGCCAGCGCCCTTTTCCGCCGATTTGTAGCGGTACGCGACCGTTTCGAGATAACCGGTGGCAAGCAGACGGTCACGCGCGGCATCAAAAACGGCGGTGTTTCCGATAGCGCCGATTTTAAGTCCCGACGCGGCAGTCAGGCCCTCCAAGGTGAGAATCCTGTTACCCTCGACGGTAATCGAATCGATGGGGAAGTCGCGAGGGTCGGTTGCCTGCGGCGCAATGGGGGGAGCTGAAACCCGTGCTTTCGGGGCCGGTTTCTGAGCCGCCGCAAGGGACGCGAAGATTAAGAAAAAGAACGAGATGTAGCGCGCCATCACCCCT